>MNWT01000014.1 GCA_001872735.1 Verrucomicrobia bacterium CG1_02_43_26
GGGGGTTGCTACTTTAGGATAGACATAGCCGCACGTTTATTAAACAAGAGAGTCAGGGAGGCATTTAGCATGGCCCATGACTTAGAGTAGCAGAGCGTTTTCCTGCGAAAGCGAGCCAGATAATGCCTGACCGTGCAATTAAAACTTTCGATGATATGAGTGTGAGCTTTTCCCTGTATGTGTTTTTCTGGAGGAAGAACGCTTTCGTAAGCTAACAGGTGGTCGGTTGCATATCCTTGGCAGGGTATAGGTTTTATTCTCTCCCAGAGCTTTTGTGCTGCAAATTGATGACGGCCTCCACAGTAAAACGCAATGGGCTTTCTTCGCTTGCGATCATAAGCAATCCATACCCAGACTCGCCGGGCTTTTTTTTAACGTAATGCCACATCTCATCCAATTCCATGATCTCTACTGCCTTGACCCCTTTCGTCTGCCTAAGCTCTCGCACTTCCCTTGCTATTTGCCTCATCCATCTCATTACACTCACATCACTTACTTTCAAAAACCTCCCTATTGCCGCAAATCCCATGCCTTCCAGGTAAAGCTGCAATGCTTTGCGCTTTATCGCCTTGGACTTGCCCCTCGGTCTCGATTTCGTATAATTACAACCGCACGACTTGCACTTATATCGCTGCTTTTCGTGCGCTTGACCATTCTTTACCTTCTTTTCGCTTTTGCATTTAGGGCATTTCATCTCTCTCATTTAATCCTCTTCTTCCCTTACTGTCTATCCTAAAGTAGTAAACCCTAAAATTGTGATAATTGATTTTTTATTGACTTAATTTGTAATTTTTTAAATTATTATACTCTTTAAATTTGAAGCACAAAATAATGGATAAGAGATTAATTAATAATTCAAGTAAATCTAGCAGTTTGGATCTTAATAATAAGGATACGGGTGATGGAAGTAATGTCCGGTCTGTTATTAAGGATAAAGATAGCCTAAATAAGAATCAAGTTGTTGAACTTGTTGACTCAATAACAATTGACCAACGCAATATCACTCAAATCTCAAGCGGAGTAGGGTTTGATTCCACGACAGGTACTCTTTGCGTAGACGAAGATAAACTTACCCTTAAGGAGGATATGGGACTTACTGTGCAACTCCTTGCAAGACAATGTCCTCATCTTCTCATGGCAAACTCGATTTTATCCGATGAGATGATCAAGGAAACGGATGACATTTCTAGCGAGAGGTGTAATGCACTAAAGCGCCTCCATGAAACTGGACTTATAATAAAAGACCAAAATAACTATATTCTTATGTTTTTTTCTGAGAATGAGTTCTTTGATCAAATTTCTGGACCAACTACGCCTTCCAAAGAAGTGTATACGCAAATAAAAACAGTGTTTACAGAGGGTTCAAAGCGTTTCAGCGAAGTTAAAGATCTAGTTGAATTTTTGATTAAATCGGTTCATAAAGAAGTGAATGAACTTCCAGTAATTAATTACACTAAAAATGCTAACCGAGCTGAGGAATTGATCACAGGAATAGAGAATCAGGAAAGCTCAGGTTTAACCATTATTGATCAAACCCAAAAAGATACTTACAATTCTTTTAAGACACGGGAACAAGAGAACCTAGAGAGAAAACAGCGCATAAAATTAAAAGCAATTGCGATCGAAAAATTCAGACAGCAGAAAAAAGAGACGAATAAAAAAACGCTTGCGCTGCTCGACTCATTATTTAAATGCTTCGATGTAAGTGCAGACATCCTCAAACGTGTTAGAAGTTGTCCTGTAATGGCGTATGCTTTGTATGATATGTTAAATCTTCAGTGGAATCGTTTTATCATTGAGACCGCAATGCTAAAGAAAACCGAATTTTTTAAACCTGATGTCGTAGATAACTTATATTATCATGGTGCTTTAGCATTCGCTTTGGTAATGAGCAAGCTGCGTCCTTTTGCGGAAGAGATCGCTCAGGAATGTAAGTTTGAACTCAATGATAAGTGCTACAGCAATTTTATGAAGCACAATGGCGAACTCCTGAAAGCAATTGAAGTGAAGCGTGCAAAACTCTCCAAATCCAAATTGAAGAAGAATAAGGTGGTTCAACTGAAGACTGAGAAACAGGTGCCTATTATCAAAAAAACCGAGATCGAGGAGGGGGCAACGATCGGCAAGAAGCCAGAGCTAAAGGATGTGAAAGTCGAGATTGCTGAAGAGATGAAAACTAAGGAAATGAGTCTGCCAAAGGAGGTCACGGTCAAAAAGCCTACTAAAAAGGAAAGGAAAATAAAGAAAATGCTCGAGAAATCTCAAGAGCGTAAAGAGCTGGTTGAGCAGTATAAAACCGAACAGGAGTTAGCAAAAGAAAAGAAAATTAATGAGCGGATAGCTCTTATTAAGAACGCCTATAAGCTTCCCGATGCAACTTCGTTTGCGAAAATTTCTAATGAGGTGAATAAAACACATAAAGAGATCTTCGATATTGTTTTCGGATTTAAGGAGAATAATAAGGTCATCAACCACGAAAAGGTAATTTCCCTTGCAAGGCACCTTAATCTCGTTCTATCAAAGTACGGCTTCTCCACTTGCGGAGCTGAACTTGTCGCGGAAGTCAAAAATCGAATTCACATTCGCCACGATAGTAAAGACTCAGGAGATAAGCTCCCGAAGCATTATGTTGAGGTTCTTCGTTCTTCATTCATCTTGTTCGGCATTATCCCAAACAACTGGGAGCCGCAAACTCAGGAAGATTTTGATGCCTTGGAAAAATTCAAGACACGTCAATTCTACTGGAAACTGATTAATCCAGAGGAATAATGCGGGATTGATAGTGCTACAACTTAAACGATTGAATTAAGTGACATCGTGGATCTAGATGCGCTGTACCTCGAGCTAAAGCTCGCCGATCCCAATTTCTTCAAGGACAATACCAGAAGCGCCTTCTCTCATGAAGGAGCACTCCGTCCTCCAAGAAAAGCTGGAAAAACTCATTAAAGACTGGGAAAAGCTCACCGCCGCCATCGAATAACCGCTAGCATAAGCTGCTACACTTGTTGCGCACGCCTTACTTGTTAAGGTGTGCATGTAATTTACTTTGCGCCGGAAAAGTCCCTCAGGGAGTGGCTAGCCTGGTAAAATCATTCAAATACAGGCACTTCACCAAGGTAAGTAATGTTTCTTATTAAACAGTAGGTAAATGTAAGATTTACACTTTACATGCGCTCGTTAATCATCTATAATCCATCAAATTAATAAATAAATAATATCAATAAATATGAACGTCGATATCAATAAAGGAAGTTTAATAAATAAAAACAATCAATTTAACGGTAATGAATTCTGTTTCAATAAAGACAATTCTAACGACAAAAAGCGTCAAGTCACTTCCGAGCAAAAATCAAAAGATAGCTCCTTTAGCTATTTCTCTAGCTTAACAAACTGGGCTGGCAGCTTCTTCTCCAATAATGAAGAGTCATCCAAAAGCATTTTTGATATCTATTTCGAATCACCTAATAATAACAACATAAAATACGACTCTTCAAAGTCAGTAATAGAAAATTTAGACAATTTTACTCAACAAAACCAACAAACCCGGGATTTCATCATCCAGGTCATTTCAGACGAAAATGCGCATCTCGATGCTATCGCCAAAGCCCTGGAACTCCTGGAATCCGATAACAGCCTTTTTAACAAAACTTCTCAAAAGGACTATTTCACAACGCTTACCTCTCGTCTTAAGGACAAAGAAACCATCCTCAAATCCGGCGAATACTATTTTTACGAATCCTTAAAGCACGCTTTTGAAGATGGAAATACGGGCTGGTATAACGAACATATCTCCTACAACAGCCTCTTTAAAAACGCATTAAATAGTTACTTAGAAACATTTCTAAAAGAGGAAAACAAAGCCGAACTTCTCAAACAATCAGGGCTCTCTCAGGAACAAAGTACTCACATCGAAAACATCCTCAATCAGTACGAGGATAATATAGATGGTCATAAGCTGCTCAAATACGCATTACTCAGCTCGGAGGAAATCACCTACTCGGAGGAATCCGGCATCTTTAAAAGGCTTTGGGACTTTGCGTGCAAAAACAAGGGTAAAATCGCCACAAGCATCTTTTTAAGCATGCCCCAGATCGTTAACACAACCGAAGGGAGTATGCCTACTTCCGAGAATACATTTAGTTTTGGTCGTCAAGCTGTGCCTAAAAACCAGAATCCTTTAAGCAATCGAAATACATATCCTTTAGAAACAAAAAAACTATTCCTGCCCCCACCAAAATGTCCCTATTTCCGTCAATTAGGGAGTAACTATGAATACATGCATTCGATGAAAATTGATTATTACCCCAATCACTGGCAATCGGATCTTTATAACGCATTTAGGGAAAAAAATTTAAAAAACGCAGAGTCATTACTCAGGACGAACAAAATAATGATCCAGGATGACTTTAATAACCCTATTTTAAATCAGGCAGTCCAGGTAAATTCTACTTCATGGGTAATAGGTTCGCTGATTGAGCGTAATGCTTTCATGTCCGAAGAAATGGGCAGTACCCTTCTCGGTGATGCTATTAAGGACAAGCTATGGTATGAAGCCGCGATTTTAGTAGAGCATGGTGCAAAAGAAGATCTCGATAATTCGTTACTTACTCAAGCGCTTGAATCAAAAGCAGAAGATCACGAGATAGCCCAGATAATAGACGGTAAAGCTTATTTAGGTAAAGATGCTGGCATCAACCTCATGCAACAAGCCATTAAAAATAAGCAATGGCCTATTGTAGCATCTCTCTTAAAGCGCGGGGTGAAAATTAGTACCAACGTATCCATAATTAAGCTGGCTCAATCGTCAGGCGCAAACGCATATGATATTGCAGGATTATTAGGCGCAGGTGCTAAGGAAGGATCAGATGATCTTATCCTTAAAAAAGCCATCAAACGTGGAATTAATGATCATGAAGTAAAGGCTCTAATCGATGCGGGTGCCAGCCTGGGCTCTGATAATGGGAAAAGTTTTCTCGAAGGTGCCATCAGCAAAAAGCAGTGGTTTAGCATTGCCGTACT
Organism: Verrucomicrobia bacterium CG1_02_43_26; assembly: GCA_001872735.1. Taxonomy (NCBI): domain Bacteria; kingdom Pseudomonadati; phylum Verrucomicrobiota; species Verrucomicrobia bacterium CG1_02_43_26. The sequence goes on from MNWT01000014.1 coordinate 5,020, forward strand.
TTTAAAGGCAGGTGCAAAGGAGGATCCAAACAACCTTATCCTCAAGCAGGCTATCGAAAGCGGAACTGCTATCTATGACATAAAGCCCCTAATCGATGCAGGTGCCAACCTGGGCTCTGATAGCGGGAAAGGTCTTATCGACCTCGCCATCAGCAAAAAGCAGTGGTTTAGCATTGCCGTACTTTTAAAGGCAGGTGTAAAGGAAGATCCAAACAAGCCTATTCTTAAGCAGGCTATCGAGAGCGGAACTTATATCTATGACATAAAGCCCCTAATCGATGCGGGCGCCAGCCTGGGCTCTGATAATGGGAAAGGTCTTATCGACCTCGCCATCAGCAAAAAGCAGTGGAAGATCGTTGAACTCTTCTTGAAAGCAGGTGCCACGGAAGATCCAAACAACCTTATCCTCAAGCAGGCTATCGAAAGCGAAATCTCTATCTATGACATAAAGTCCCTAATCGATACGGGTGCCAGCCTGGGCTCTGATAGCGGGAAAGGTCTTCTAGAATTCGCCATCAGCAAAAAGCAATGGGGTGTCGTTGAACTCTTCTTGAAAGCAGGTGCACAAGAGGATGAAAGTAGCTCCATTGTGGAAAAAGCCATCAGCTTAAACATAAAAGATAAGGAACTTAAAAATATTATCCAAAGCGGGGCTAAACTGGGCTCAGATAATAATAAAAATAAACTTTTCACGGATTTTGTTAAAAGAGCTTATTGGCGCTCCTCTTTCGCAATCTTGGCGCAGGATCCGTCATTGATTAACCGTGTAAAAGATCTTGATTTGGCTCAGCTCGAATCGCTCATCTTGCACTCTTCTGGAGGCGTGTCTGTACTTAAGGAAATTACGAAAATTGATGAGCGTGTCTTGAAGCATGTCAATTTAAAAAAAGCATATACAAGGGCGCTTAATGAAATTTCATACCAAACATTAAGCACTATTAAAAATGCTGGTGATGCTGAAAAATTGATCCAATCTGGTGCGGTAAATATTGATATCGTCACGTCTAAAGCTCCTTATGGCTCTATTGCGCAACTTTACTATTCGAAGGATGGCCCATGGCGTGAGCTTGCTCTCAAATATAGTGAGGAATCGCTCATTCGCGGTCTCCAAATCCTGCACAGCAAGGGTGATCTTAAGCAAATTCGCCCAAAGGGCAAAGAGCATGTCACGACTATTGGCATCGTTCATACAAATCCTTACAGTGGTTCGTTCACTGACAACGGTTATCGCCTCGCCAGAAGGATCATGAATCGCATCGACAATCTCGAATATGTCATCATCACCCCGGATCTTTTGACAAAGGAGGTCATGGCGCAACTCGATGGCGTCTACCTATCGGGTGGTGGCGATAATTATCCACAGAGCGAATTTACGCTCAATGGCTATCCCGAGATCAAACGTTCATCTCTGGAAAATCATTATCAAAATGCGCTCAAATTGGCAGATGAAGAAAAGGTTCCGGTAGTTGGCATATGCCTGGGTAACCAGCAAATCGGTTTATACAACGGCGCAAGTATAAACAAGGTAGGATTCCACAGTTCTACAACGGTGTTTGAAACCAACAGCCCAACCAATTTCTTTATGCTCACAAAACAGCAAAAGAGAAAAGCGTTGAACGATTGTAAAATAACGCAAATCAAGATAGAACGCGTCATCTCTGCGCATAGTTTCGCTGTTATAAATCCGGGTAATAAAGGACTTAAAATTTCCGGAAAATCATTAACAGGTACAAGTGAAGCCACCTACAGGGATCTGGATTTCTTCGGTACGCAATACCACCCAGAAACGGTCAGCGCCCAGGCAATCCATTATAAAAATAAACCGGAAAATAATCGCCCGCTTCAATTACGCTACATGTACGAAGTCACGCGACAATTCCAGCGTCGTAACAGGTTCTTGAAAACGGCTCGCAAGGTTGAAAAAGCAGAGCATAAAATGCAGGCTATCAGTCTCTCTAAGAAATATAAAACGTTAGCAGATCAAGCTCTATTAAAGCGCTTGGAACACTGCACAACGAAAAAAGATCCAAAATCGCAGTCAGACTGGAAGAATCTAAACGTCAAGGAATTCTCCTGGGAAGCTTTTGATGAAGCGTATTTAGTAAAGCTCGAAGAAGAAATGACTATTCTTCAAAAAAACAGAGCAAAGAACTAAAAGTAGTTTTTATAAAAAGCAAAGGATGTATTTTAAAAATAAATACATCCTTACTTTCCTTGATTTAAGTCAATGGATTTACACCTCCATATTCCAGGAATCTGGCATGTCTCACTAAAAACACATCTAAAAAAAACTCCTAACTTTCAAAAAGCTAATCTTATTCACGCCATTACAGTGCTCACTCGTTCACATAAACGAAAGAAATTTTAACTTTTTTTAAAAATCATCCCAATTATCCCAACCATCCCAATTATCGCCCGGAAAAACTCTTGACACTTCTGTATAATAGAAGAAAACCCTTTCGCAAATACCGAAACAAACCCCGCCTCAATATAAAATCGTTACTACCCCTAAGCAACGAACCCACCTTGACACTTCGAGATATAGGTAACCAGCCTGTAGCGAGACCAGAGCCAAAAATGTCTGTCGGATCCATCTGTCGAATATCAAAGAGCCAAAACACGAGCCGCCCAAACCACTACCGAACGCAAAAAAACCATTCTCACTCATATTAACGATTCACTCCCTTATCGGCATCCCTCTCTTTCCCTCCATCCATAAACTTATCACTACAACTCAACCTTTCAATCAATCATTTTAAATCACACCTAACCCTTCCCGCCACCTTGGCACTCCGAGCGCAGCAAGGTAAGAGCCAAGAGTGTCTGCCATAGCCTTGGCGTAGGCAGGTCGCTACGCTCGCATCGGGAGTCCTTGCCTACCAATCCAATTTAATCACCCAAACTCATTTCTAATCGAAACCCATACTGAACACGCCCTGCGTGACAACGATTTATCTTTTATAGCCTCCCTCCAATTTTTAAATCTCCAATTACCACAACCCCATCGCCACCTTGGCTCTTCGAAATACAGCAACCACCCCGTAACGAAACCAAAGCCCAACACATAAACCATAGCTTTAGCTCATTTAGCTCAACCAGGCAAAACCACCACGAGATTCAAAAGCAAGCCATTCTCTCAACTTAACAATCCAACCCCCTTCTCGGGCACCCCCTCTTTTTCTCCATCCGTAATACTAGCACACAACTGCAACTCCTCAATTCATTTATTTAAAAAAATCCCTTAATCACCTAACAACCCCAACCCCGCCGCTCGCTCCGCTCGCGTCAGGAGACTTTATCCCTCACCCCAAAAAACCAACATCCTAAAACTCACTCATTTCCTATGAACCAAAATCAATGTAATCACTCACTCGCTTCACCGGGAATAACCCACCCGCCATAGCGTCTCAACTCCACTCACGCCTACTCCTGATCAACGCATGACGGTTGCTAATGCCACGGGCGCGGAGGTTTTAGATCCTCGTCTGAGCATAAAATTGCAAAATATTCCTTCCTGCAACACCAGGGCATGAGGCGCCAGTCTATTCCAGCGTCTTGCCGCCAATAACCAGTTTGACCTTTTGCGCGTCATCAAAGTACTTCTGGGCAAATGCTTGTATCGAATCCTTCGATACCGCTTCAACCAGTTTGTCATAAGTACGCCACTGATTCACCGGGAGCCCATACAGGCAATTCAACGAAGCATCCAAAGTCCGCGCGCCAAGTCGCTGCAAGTTCATCTTCCGCTGCGCAAGAATATGCGTCTTACTATCCGCAATCTCCGCATCAGAAATGTCCCCACGCTTCAACCGCGCCACTTCCGCTTCAATCTCCTGAACCACCTGTTCCGCGTGTTTCGGATGAGTCCCCGCGAAAAAGAAAAACATGCTCGCCATCGTCCCAATCACCCTCTGGGATCCCACAAAATAGGCCAGCCCCAATTCTTCTCGCACACGAGAGTATAACTTACTCGACATACCACTCGTAATCTCATCCAACACCTCTCCCGTCTGAAAATCAGCATCTGTAACAGTAACATCGGGGTACGCCACAAGCACAATCGCTTGCTCACTCTCAGCAGTCTCTTCGAAAGACCCCTGCTCAGGCCCAGCAAACGCAAGCGTTTGCTTCTGAAACGGCGTTGAAGGAATCTTCTCCAACCACGCCAACTTCTCCAGCACAACATCCCGCTCAAACGACCCTGTTACCGCTACCGCAAGATTATCCGCGCAAACCAGCTTCTTATAAAACATAGCCGCATCATCCCGCGTCATCCCTTCGAGCGCATCGACCGTTCCCAGGCTCGTCACCCTAAACGGGTACTCGCCAAAAAATAGCTCTCGAAGCCGCAATGTGGCATAAGAAGTAATTTCATCCAACGTCATCTGTATCGAAGAGATCTGGCCATCCCGTTCAATCTCAAATGTGTCCTTCAAAAAAGTAGGCTCCAAAAGCGCTTGCTCAAGAATCTCCAACGAAACATCCAGATCACTTGGAAGAAACTCCATCCCAAAGCCAAAAGTGTTATTGCCGGCCATCTCACTGAAATTGATCCCAAGATTCTCAGTTGCTTCAGCCACCTCCAGTGCAGAACGCTTTTGGGTATCCTTAGTAAGCAGAGTAGACATCAACGCCGTTAACCCTCGTTGATCCACGCTCTCGTATAAAGGCCCACCCAACGAGACCACGCTCAGTTGAACTTTAGGCAAAGCAAAATAGGGCTGCAGCAAGACGCGAACACCATTCTTTAGCGTTATTTCCTCGAAATCCGGCAAGGCTAGCGGTTTTTTCACGACCACTGAAGCTTTCTTAACAGAATTGGGCTCCAATGCTGCTTTAGTAGATTGTTCTAGCACAAGATACTTCTTCGCTAAATCTTGTAAATCGCCTGCCTGAACAGCCTTAAGCTTATTGAGCATATAACGTGGAAATCCTAGGTCACCTGCAACAACTTCAGCAGAACCGAGTTGCGAGGCTTGCCCGCTCATCGTTTTCCGTGTATTGATTTCGCCTATCATCGCTTGCCGAATTGCCTTATCAATAGCGGATTGTTGAAAGCCCTTTTGCATCACTTGATCGCAAATTCTATATATGCCTTCTTCGGCTACGGCTCGTTTCTCTGGATCGCAACTATATGATATCCAGAATAAACCGCTATCAACCGGTGTCCAAACCGAAGTATCTATGGAGTGAACGATATTTTCCTTTTCGCGTAATTCCTGCCACAAGAGGGAACTGATCCCTTCACCCATAGCATTAGCTAATATACGTAAGCCTGGAGTGTCATCATGCCCAAGGCCTGGAGTCTTGAAAACAACATTGCCGCGAGTTAAGTTATAATCACCGGATTGATAGAAAGAGCGCTGGGCATATTGTAGTGGCTCGGTTGCGATATAGGGAGCATTCAAGCTGCGCATGGGCAAAGATCCAAAATACTTTTCGATCTGCTCCAATAGGGTAGGAGTGTCAAATGTGCCAACAACCACCAAGACGCAATTATTGGGTGAATAACGTTTTTGATAATATTCCCAAAGATCATCACGACTAAGGCCTTCAAATATTGAGCGAATACCGATGACTGGATATTTGTAAGGGTGATTATGATAAACTGTTTTAAAAGTACCTTCAGAAAGCAAAGTGCTTGGCTCATCTAGACCCATATCGATTTCACGCAAAATTACGGATTTTTCATTAGCTGCTTCTAAAGGGTCTATATTGGAATGGAAGACTATATCGGAGAGCACATCTAGGCTCATTTCGAGTGCATCGTTGGGCCCATCAATGTAATAAACAGTGCGATCAAAGGTGGTATACGCGTTAGTGTTGGCACCCTTAGCATGAATATCATTACTGATTTTTTTGTAGTCTCTTTTATCAGTCCCCTTAAAGAGCATGTGCTCTACGTAATGAGATATGCCCGAGCCAAGGAAACGATCCTCATGTATGCTGCCTGTTTTAACCCAAAGTTGAGTTGAAACGATTTCCGCACTATGGTTTTCTTTGGCAATAACGGTTAGGCCATTAGTTAATTGAAAACGCAGAACCTCCTCATCAAGAAGGGTATCAACAATGTTATCTAAATTATCTGCGGTGGCCTGTTTTTTTACCATAGGTGCTATTTGTAGCAGATATGTTTTGGTTGGTAAAATACTTTCCCGCTTATAGGGATAAAAAAGACCCTCATACTCAATGGAATAGGAGGGTCCTGTTTTATTCTTGTAAATGATTACCTAAGCAACGTAGCTTTGGGGTAAGTTTGCTGGGATGTCTAAGCCGCGAGAATTATGACGACGTTTTACACGCAATAATCTGGCTCGACGCCTGAGCTTTCTATCCAGTTTTTGAATCATTTGATCGATTGATTTATATAAATCATCGGTGGATTCTGTTACAATCATGTCAGGCCCATTAATTTCTATATGACCTTTTGCCATGAACTCGCCATGACGCTCTTTTTTATGATTGTATCCGAGTTCTACACGCACTCGAATGATTCTATCCTCATGGCGAAACAGTTTTTCAACTTTTTCACGAACCATGCTTTTTAGCGCTTCTGTCAGGTCCATATGGACACCGGATAGGATGATCTCTTTATTTGTCATTCGTTTTGCTCCTTATTTTTGGGTTGTGGATAAAAAATTGATTTACAGGAACCGGGATAACTTATTATGTATGTTACCATGATTCAAGAATACTCCCCCTCGAACTTCCCTTTTGTGATCATTACTGGTGGTTCTTCCGGCATTGGTAAAGAATTCCTTCACTCTTTCCTTAATATACCCCATGAAGGTACTGTTTTCAACATTTCTCGAAGAAAACCTGAATTTTCTTTCATGCCAAAACGGCCATTTGAGCATTTTTCTTGTGATTTAAATTCCTTAGGGAATCTTGAAAGCACTGTTCAAAAGATCATCGAGCGTATCGAATCATCTTCCGTAAAAGGGCCTATTTTGGTTGTAAATAACAGTGGTTTCGGAAGTTATGGCCATTTTGATCAGCTGGATATTGCACATGAATTAAGCATGGTTGATGTAAACATAAAAGCAGTAATATCGTTGACTCATCGATTGTTACCCCTTTTGAAAAAGCAGTCTGGTGCCCTTATTAATATATCATCTGTAGCTGGTTATGTTCCGATTCCAAACATAGCAACTTATGCCGCATCTAAGGCTTTTATCTTACATTGGGGGTTAGCGTTAAATGCAGAGCTTAAGGGGACTGATGTCCATGTTCTTACTGTTTGTCCTGGTCGTACAGAAACAGCATTTTTTGATAAACCGGCTATGGGTAATCGCACGGCTCGTAAAAGTTCTGGGCAAAAACCTGAAGATGTCGTGAAAGAGTCCTTCTGTGCACTCAAAAAGAGAAAGCCTGTATTGGTATGCGGTGCGAAAAATAAGCTGTTTGCATTTGTAACTTCAAAGATGCCAAAAGCTTTGTTTACCAGTGTTGCAGGTTTTGTTCTTGGAAGGAAAAAGCGTTAGTCTGCGCTAGATTGGTATCGTTTTAAGAACTGACTCTCGTATGCTATTGACGAAGCTGCATGCATTGTCTATGGTAATGCAAATTTACTAAAAATTGCAATGCTACCATTTCAACGTCCCGATTATCGTAAAGAAGAAGAATTAAGACACATAAGTATAGAGACCGGCTTTGCGCCCTATGCTCATGGTTCTGCCCTCATAAGCTTTGATAATACGAAAGTTATATGTTCTGCGATCCTTGAGAACAAGGTGCCTCGGTGGATGATTCAGCAAGGGGTTGAAGGTGGATGGATATCGGCTGAGTATTCAATGCTTCCCTATAGTACGTTAGACAGGAAACAGCGTGATATTACTCGTGGCAAGCTTGATGGTCGTACTGTTGAGATACAGCGAATGATTGGTAGAGCGCTGAGAGCTGTCGTTAACCTTAAAAAGCTGTCCGGTTTTACATTGTGGATTGACTGTGACGTGATCCAGGCAGATGGGGGAACGCGTACCGCGGCCATTAACGGCGCGTATGTAGCGGCGCGTTTGGCTGTTCAAAAAGCCATGATCGATGGAAAGCTCAAAGAAGATCCCTTTACGGGAGTAGTTTCCGCTATAAGCGTTGGTGTGTATCAGGATGTACCCGTACTTGATTTAAACTATGTGGAAGACAAGAACGCTACCGTAGATTTCAATGTCGTGATGACGGACAGTGGAGAATTTATTGAAATTCAGGGTGCAGGTGAAGGGGCGACTTTTCCGGAAGAGCAATTGCATAGTCTGCTTTCATTGGCCAAAAAAGGCATTTCAAAAATCAGCCATTTGCAACTAGATGCTATTAAGAATAATTCTAAATTAAAATCCAACTAACGCTTTTAAATTTAGTCTTGTAATTCAAACAGGGCTGCTATTAACTATTTTTTTACCGAAATTTAATATGAATATTCACGAATACCAAGCTAAACAACTATTTGAAGAATATGGAGTGCCTGTTGCTAAAGGTACTGCTGTTAAAGCTCCAGACCAGTTCCCTTCTGCTCTTTCTGAGTTCTCGGAAGGCATGCTTGTTGTGAAATCTCAAATTCATGCTGGTGGTAGAGGTAAGGGCACATTTGTAGATGGCTACAAAGGTGGAGTAAAGCTTGCCAAATCTAAAGATGAGGCACGTGAGATTGCCCATGCAATGCTGGGAAATACGTTAGTAACCCATCAAACAGGTTCTGAGGGTAGGAAAGTTCAAACGGTTTATTTTACGGAAGCCAATGATATTGAAAAAGAATATTATCTTGCTATTTTATTGGATCGCGCTACTTCGAAACACATCATAATCGCTTCAACTGAAGGCGGCGTGGATATCGAAACGGTTGCAGAGGAGACCCCTGAGAAGATTATCAAAATCAGTATCGATCCGTTGTTAGGTTTAATGCCATATCAGGCTCGTGAAGTTGCTTTTGGTCTCGGCTTTGAATCGGATCAAGTAAAGCAGATGGTGAAACTTCTATTGAACCTTTATCGGCTGTATGCAGAGAAGGATTGTTCAATGGTTGAGATTAATCCCTTGATTACCACACCTGCTGGCCTAGTACTGGCTTTAGATGCTAAAGTGTCTTTTGATGACAATGCTCTTTTCCGCCACCGCGATATACAAAACCTACGCGATCTCAATGAAGAAGATCCTAAGGAAATAGAAGCCTCGAAAGCAGAGCTCAATTATATAGCCCTAGATGGTAACATTGCCTGCATGGTTAATGGAGCAGGCCTAGCGATGGCAACGATGGATATTATTAAGTATTTTGGAGGAAATCCTGCGAACTTTCTTGATGTTGGCGGAGGTGCTAACGAGGAGCAAGTAACAGCAGCGTTTAACATTATTTTATCAGATAAAAATGTTAAAGGTATTTTGGTGAATATTTTTGGAGGCATCATGCGGTGTGATGTGATTGCAAAAGGCATTATTGCCGCAGCAAAGAATGTGAGTATTTCTGTTCCTCTAGTTGTGAGGTTAGAAGGTACAAATGTGGACGCGGGGAAGAAACTGCTTGAAGAGAGTGGCCTTTCTTTAACCTCGGCATCATCGTTAGCAGAAGCCGCTCAAAAAATAGTGGCCCTTGTTGCGGGTAAGTAATGAGTTATCAATGTTTAGAATAAAATCAGGAATTTAAAAATGAGTATACTTGCAGATAAAGATACACGCCTTGTTGTACAGGGTATCACGGGTAATTCAGGTAGTTTCCACGCTTCACAGTGCATGGCCTATGGCACAAAGCTGGTTGCGGGAGTTACCCCTGGTAAGGGCGGGCAAAAGTTTGAAAATAGCGTGCCTATCTTCAATACTGTGAGAGATGCAGTAGAAAAAGAGGGTGCTAATGCTTCGGTTATTTTTGTTCCTCCACCGTTTGCTGCAGACTCTATTTTGGAAGCGCTAGATGCAGGTATAAAATTGATAGTATGTATCACTGAGGGTATACCGGTCCAAGATATGGCGCGAGTGAAGACTAAACTTGAAGGATCTGATGCGCATCTCATTGGGCCGAATTGTCCAGGCATTATTACCCCTGGAGCACAATGTAAAATTGGTATTATGCCAGGTTACATTCATAAGCCAGGATCGGTTGGTATTGTATCTCGTTCAGGAACATTAACTTACGAGGCTGTGTGGCAGCTTACTTGTGCTGGTTATGGGCAATCTACCTGTATTGGTATCGGTGGAGATCCCGTTGTCGGGACAACACATACAGATGCGGTCAAATTATTTAATGAGGATCCAGAAACGGAAGCTATCATTATGATTGGTGAAATCGGTGGTGATGCCGAAGAGGAAGCTGCTTTGTTTATAAAAAACCACGTTAAAAAGCCAGTTGTCGCCTTTATTGCTGGTGCAACTGCTCCTGCCGGAAGAAGAATGGGACATGCCGGCGCTATCATATCGGGTAACAAAGGTACCGCGGAAGCGAAAATTGCGGCATTAAAGGATGCTGGAATTGCGATTGCACCTACACCTTCTGATATCGCAAAAACTTTGCAAGGAATTTACTCTTACTCGTAAGTTGTGTGTAGATTATTTTTCCTTTTTTTAGTACGTAAGTCATTATTTGCGTTGTTTTCGGGCAATTCTTCCAATTTTTTAATTAAATAATCATTAAAACTGAGATCCAGTGAATCTGACAAGCAATTTATTTTTTCCAAGAGGTTATGGGGGATTTGAAGGATAATTTTTTCCATAGGGGTGATAAGGTTTACCGTATTAATTTTGGTTATTTTTTGATAATTTTCAATTAAATATTTGCAAATATATATCCTAATATGTCTGATAACAAAAAAAAATCGCATGAAAGAGCGCCTGGTATGACACAGGTCTCTATAAGCATACCAAAACGCCTAGTCGATAAGGTAGACCGACTGGCTAAAGTTGAACGGCGAAGTCGTTCAAATTACATCGTGAAGGTTTTAGAGGATATTCCTGAAGAAATATACCTCGAAGCCGCAGAAAGAGAAGAGCAGTTTGTAGCTCATTGATTATTCGATGAGTTATGGATTTTAAGTTAAAAAGAGGCTCGTACAGAGTCAGCAAAAGAATTTATCAGTGGGCTGTCATCCTCTAGGATGAGCCTTCTGATGAATTTGTTTGAGTTTCAAGCTATCTACATGCGTGTAGACTTGGGTAGATGATAGGCTCGAATGGCCTAATAACTCTTGAAGTAATCTTAAATCGGCACCATGGTTTAACATATGTGTCGCGAAGGAATGCCTTATTTTGTGCGGGGTAATGTCTTGGGGTAGATTTGAAAAGCGAAGGTGATTCTTTATAAGCTTTTGAATGCCAGATATTTGTATTCTTTTCTTGTTATTCCCCAGGAGGATTGCATCTGTAGCAATGGATTCAGGAGCAAAAATACTTTGAAAATGCTTTAAGCAGGCTAGTGCAACTTTTCCCAATGGGCAAATTCGCTCTTTATTTCCTTTTCCGATAATCCTAGCGGTTCCATCGGCGAAATTAACATCACTGTAGTTAAGATTTGCAGCCTCACTCACGCGTAGTCCTCCCCCATATATAAGCTCCAATACCAATCGATCTCGCCAAGCCTCGAAAGGGGAGATTTCTTCGTTTTTAAGCATAGTTAGCGGGGATTGGAGGAGTAATGCTATCTGCTTCTCTGTTAAGAATTTTGGGAGCATTTTTTCAACTTTAGGCAGGGGGATGCCTATGGCTGGATTTGAGACGAGGTGTTTGTGCTTGAGCAGATATTGAAAAAAGGCACGAATAGCTGAGATATGGTTATGCAAGGTTCGTCTGGAAAGTGTTTTTTGGGATTCAATGACATAATCCCGTAGAATTTTAGAAGTAATTGAGGTAAGGCTAGCATTTCCGGTGTTGTACTTACTGTGCCAAGCGAGGAAGTCTCTTATGGCTTGGTGGTAGTTTCGCTGAGTGTATTTCGAGTACTGCCGTTCATAATGTAGGTAATTGATGAATTGCTCTAAGAGTTCAATTGCAGGTTTATGCTCGGGATTATCCATTTCACATAGTCATGAGTAAAAAAATCAAAAAAATCAAAAAAATAATTAAAGTATATTTTTTGCCCGCCGATATTAAGGTTGACGGAAAAAAGGAAGCTAACCTTCAAAAATAGCCCTCGGTAATAGGGAATTACCAAAACAATCAAGGAGGATAACGCAATGTCAGGAATAATCATTAACACGAACATATCTGCAGTAGATGCAACAAATAACTTAAATAGAAGCAATACTGCGCTACAAAAAAGCTTAAACCGTTTATCTAGCGGTTCCAAAATTATATCACCTGCCGATGACGCTGGTGGTTTGGCTGTATCCATGAAAATGTCAGCAGCCCTTAAGCGCAACATGGTCACACAAGATAATATAGCAAATGCTGTATCGTTCTTGCAGACTCAAGACGGTTCTTTGAAAACCGCTGGCAAAATCATGGAGCGTATATCAGAATTAGCCACACTCTATAGTGACCCTACTAAAAGTTCTACGGACAAGTCAAACTACTCAACGGAGTTTAATCAACTAACATCTCAGTTAACACAGATTCAAGCAGAATCCTTTAACGGGGTTAGCATGTTTGCTACATCCAGTAGTAGTTTGAGTGTGAGTATAAATGAGGATGGCACTCAGTCTGTTAATGTTACAAAAGCTAATTTAAATAGCTCTGTGACGACAATTACGTCTGCTACAACGCTTTCAGGTATTACGGTTGCCGATACAACTTCAGGTATCAACAGTATCGCTACACTACGAGCCACCAACGGTGCACAGACAAATCGTTTACAATTCGCCGCTGATTTGCTCGTAGTTAATAAAGTTAACCTTGAGTCTGCTAATAGCCGTATTTTGGATACCGACATCGCGCAAGAATCAACTAATTTTGCAAGGCTAAACATACTGGTACAATCGGGAGCAGCTATGTTGTCGCAAGCAAATGCATCTGCCCAGGTAGCGTTAAAACTCCTAGGGTAAATCCTGGCTACTGAAAACGAAAATCCCGTCAAAAAAGCCTCTTTTTATGAAAGAGGCTTTTTTGTATCCAAAAATAAAATACAAAATTTTAAAAAAAACTTAAGAAACTAACGCTTTTTACGATTATATAGTTACGCAAAAATAAATTGCACAAGGGTGCCAATCCCTTAATCAAAATGGACCTCGGTAATAGGGAATTGCCAAAAAAATCAAGGAGGATAAGACAATGTCAGGAATAATCATTAACACCAATATATCTGCGGTTGACGCAACCAATAATCTGAACCGCAGTAACTCATCTCTACAAAAGAGCTTAAATCGCTTGTCCAGCGGTTTTAAAATTATATCACCTGCCGATGACGCAGGTGGTTTAGCTGTGTCTATGAAAATGTCAGCAGCTCTTAAGCGTAATAGTGTTACTCAGGATAATATAGCGAATGCTGTATCGTTCTTGCAGACACAAGATGGTGCGCTGAAGACAGCCGGTAAAATTATGGAACGTATCTCTGAATTGAGCACACTTTATAGTGACCCAACAAAGAGCTCTACTGACAAAGCGAACTATTCAACCGAGTTCAATCAGTTGACATCGCAGTTAACACAAATACAAGCTGAAGCCTTCAACGGAGTCAGTATGTTTGCGACCTCTTCTAGCAGTCTGACAGTTGCCATTACGGAAGACGGTTCACAAAGTGTTAGTGTAGCAAAAGCAAACTTGAATAGCGGCGTCAGTACCATAACAGCTGCTACGACACTATCCGGTATCACCGTTTCAAATACGAGCACAGCGATCAATAGTATCGCCACGTTGCGTGCTACCAATGGTGCGCAAACAAATCGATTGCAGTTCGCATCTGATTTGCTCGTTGTTAATAAAGTTAATCTTGAGGCTGCCAATAGCCGTATCATCGATACTGATATCGCGCAAGAATCTACAAACTTCGCTCGATATAATATACTCGTACAGTCCGGAGCTGCAATGCTCTCACAGGCGAATGCTTCTTCTCAAATTGCGTTAAAACTCCTAGGATAAATCCTGATCGCAGTTATCCCAATCCCGTCAAAAGCCCCTTTCTTAAGGGGCTTTTTCTTTTTTTAGTTTATAAACAAGCTAAAGTTTTTCATTTAAAAGACGATTGTATAGCTATCAGGATCTATGTTCTGAAAAGGGTGCCAGTCCCTTAATAAAATGGCCCTCGGTAATAGGGAATTGCCAAAAAAAATCAAGGAGGATACCAAAATGTCCGGAATAATCATCAACACCAATATATCTGCGGTAGATGCAACCAATAATCTTAATCGCAGTAATTCATCTCTACAAAAGAGCTTAAACCGCTTGTCCAGTGGTTTTAAAATCATATCACCTGCAGATGACGCTGGTGGTTTGGCTGTATCCATGAAAATGTCCGCAGCACTTAAACGTAACATGGTCACGCAAGATAATGTAGCGAATGCTGTATCATTCTTGCAGACACAGGATGGTTCGTTAAAGACTGCAGGTAAAATCATGGAACGTATCTCTGAGTTATCGGCACTATACAGTGACGTGACAAAGAGTTCTACAGACAAATCAAACTACTCAACCGAATTCAATCAGTTGACGTCACAGTTAACACAAATACAAGCTGAGGCCTTCAATGGTGTTAGTATGTTTGCGACCTCTTCTAGCAGTCTTACGGTTGCCATTACGGAAGATGGATCACAAAGTGTGAGTGTTACAAAATCTAATCTGAACAGTGCCGTTAGTACCATAACAGCTGCTACAACACTATCTGGTATTACAGTTGCGAATACAAGTACAGCCATTAATAATATTGCTACCTTGCGTTCTACAAATGGTGCGCAAACAAATCGTTTGCAGTTTGCGTCTGATCTGCTCGTGGTTAATAAAGTTAATCTCGAGGCCGCAAATAGCCGTATCATCGATACTGATATTGCGCAAGAATCTACAAACTTCGCTCGGTATAACATACTGGTACAATCGGGAGCCGCAATGCTTTCTCAAGCAAATTCATCTTCGCAAATTGCGTTGCGTTTGCTTGGTTAATCCTGATCGCAGTTATCCCAATCCCGTCAAAGGCCTCTTTTCGAAGAGGCCTTTTGCTTTTTCAGTTTTAACTATAAAAAAAGTTAAAGTTATTTAATATGTGGACGATTTATAAAACATCAGGGCTAATAGGCTCTGACAAGGGCGCCAATCCCTTAATCAAATGGCCCTCGGTAATAGGGAATTACCTGAAAAATCAATCAAGGAGGATATAATCACATGTCCGGTGTAATCATCAATACAAACATTGCAGCCGTTGATGCTACGAACAATCTGAATCGTAGTAACTCGTCTCTGCAAAAGAGCTTAAACCGCTTATCAAGCGGCTTTAAGATCATCACCCCAGCAGATGACGCTGGTGGTTTGGCTGTGTCTATGAAAATGTCAGCAGCAATCAAGCGTAATAGTGTGACTCAAGATAATATAGCGAATGCTGTATCATTCTTGCAGACACAAGATGGCGCGTTGAAAACTTCTGGTAAGATCATGGAACGTATCTCTGAGTTATCGGCACTATACAGTGACGTGACAAAGAGTTCTACAGACAAATCAAACTACTCAACCGAGTTCAATCAGTTGACTTCGCAGTTGACGCAGATACAAGCTGAAGCCTTCAACGGCGTCAGTATGTTCGCGACATCGTCCAGTAATCTTAGTGTAGCTATCAGTGAAGATGGATCACAGAGTGTTAATGTAGCAAAAGCTAACTTAAACAGTGCTGTTTCTACCATTACAGCTGCTACGACACTATCTGGTATCACGGTTGCGAACACAAGTACAGCGATCAATAGTATTGCTACCTTGCGTGCTACTAATGGTGCGCAAACAAATCGCTTGCAGTTTGCATCCGATTTGTTAGTAGTCAACAAAGTTAATCTCGAGGCCGCAAATAGCCGTATCATCGATACTGATATTGCACAGGAATCGACTAACTTTGCGAAGTTCAATATATTGGTACAGTCTGGTGCTGCTATGTTGTCCCAAGCAAATGCTTCTTCACAGATAGCATTACGTTTGCTTGGTTAATACCTCATTTATTTGAGAACCCACAAGAGCCTCTCTAGAGAGGCTCTTGTGCTTATTTAGAGAGGTCGATGACTTCTGCGTCTTGCCACAATTTGTCTAAATTGTAGTTGGAGCGCATGTCGGGAGAGAAGATATGTACCATGAAGTCAAACCCATCGATCACAGCCCATCCGCTATCGGGCTCATAGTCTATGCGAATATTTTTGAGCTTAAGTTTGCTTAAGGTGTCTGAGATAGTTGATCTTAGGGCGCGCAAGTGGGGTTCAGAGTTTCCGGATGCAATAATAAAGTAATCTGTGATAGAAGACTTACCAACGAGCTTCAGGATTTTAATGTCCATCGCTTTTTTATCATCCAATGCATTGTAGCATTCTCTTAAAATTCCCATAACGACTGAGTTGTTATCTTCCATATAAATGATTTTGATTAATGTATTGATGTACTTTCTCTGGCAAAAAAGGGTAGGCTGTTTTCTTATCACGTAGCCGTTGCCTAATTTCTGTTGAACTGATGTCAAATTGATGACTTGAAATGAAATGCAAACCAGAAGTTGGAAATTGTATACTATGGCCAGGGCGTTTGACAACTATGAAATCAATTAATCTTTTCAATTCATCGATATTCTTCCATTGCGGTAGCTGTTCTAACTGATCTTCCCCTATAATCCAGAAAAATTTATCCGCAGGATAGGTTTTTTGTAGGTGTTTTACCGTATCAATCGTATAGCTGATACCTCCTTTTTTGATTTCCCAATCGAGAAGCTCAAATGAATCCATGCCTTCGATTGCCATCTTAACCATGCGGAGCCGGTCTTCATCTGATACGTTAGGTGAGTGCGGCTTAAGGGGTGATTTTGCTACCGGAATAAACAAAATCTTATCTAACTGTAGCTGTTCTAATGCATCTTGAGCAATAATGAGGTGCTTGAGATGAATGGGGTCAAACGAGCTCCCTAGGATTCCTATTTTTTTGCCCATATCCATTTAGTAAAAAAGAGTTCGGTCAAGACTACGATACTGAATTGCTTCCAGTAAATGATTCGTCTCTATACTATCAGAATCTTCGAGATCTGCAATCGTTCGGGCAACTTTTAATATCCGGTCATAAGCTCTTGCGGATAAATGCAGTTCCTCCATAGCTCTTTGTAGGAGATCGCCGTCTGATGGTTTGATGCCGCAATGATTGCGAATTTGCTTTTGAGACATTCGGGCATTGTAGCAATAGCGGCTGCCCTGAAAACGTTCCTGCTGCTTTTGTCGGGATTTTTTTACCCTTTCGTGAATTTCCTTTGAGGTTTCCCCGGGGGCAGCGTTTCTTAACTCTTCAATTCGGAGAGCCGGTGCTTCTATGTGAATATCAATGCGGTCTAGTAAAGGGCCGCTGATGCGGTTACGATAGCGTTGAACTTGTGGGACCGTGCAGCGGCATTCGCGCTTGGAATCTCCCATATAACCACAGGGGCAGGGGTTCATGGCGGCAACGAGCATGATGGACGAGGGAAGTGTTATTTTCGCGGCACTTCTGGAAATGGTGACTTCGCCATCTTCCAATGGCTGGCGAAGGACTTCCAGGGCTGAGCGTTTAAACTCCGGTAGTTCATCCATGAAAAGAACCCCGTTATGAGAAAGAGACACTTCACCCGGCTTGGGCATAGAGCCCCCACCGAGTAAACCTACGTCACTTATCGTGTGGTGAGGGGAACGAAACGGCCGTTGGAAATATCTTTCAGAATTAGAAATGGTCATGCCGGCCGCGGATTGAATGCTTAGTATTTCTAAGAATTCATCGGTGGTTGGGGGAGGCATGATGGTGTTGATCCGTTTTGCCACCATGGATTTTCCGGATCCCGGAGGCCCGATCATTAAAATATTGTGGCCACCGGCAACGGCTATTTCAACCGCTCTACGGAGGGCTTTTTGCCCCTTGATTTCTGAAAAGTCTATATAATGTTCGTCATCAGGTTTTCGATTGAAAGGACTGTCACTGGGTTTGATGGGCTCTATGTGAATTTCTCCGGACAGGAAACGGGTTGCTTGATCGAGTGAATCTACGGGATACGAGATCACGTTTTCGACTAAAGCCGCTTCTTCCGCGGATTCTCGAGGGAGGAGTACAGCTTCTTTGCCTAATTTTCTTGCCAAAAGAGCAAGCGCTAAGGCACCCCGAACCGGTCTGGTTTTGCCGGAAAGACTCAGTTCGCCGGCGATTAATACCCTGTCTAGCATGTCGGATTGTAACTGACGTGTTGCTGCCAGAATACCAAGCGCTATAGGTAAATCATAGACAGGGCCTTCTTTACGAATATTTCCAGGTGCTAGATTTATTGTAGTTCTTGTTTCTGGGGGGCGAAAACCACTGTTCATTAAGGCAGAAAATACGCGGTCTTGGGATTCCTTCACTGCTAAATCAGGAAGGCCTACGAGAACCATCTTTAACTCGCCGATTTCTCCCGTGTTGACCTCAACATGCACAGGAAATGCTTCGATGCCGATGAGGGCACCTGTTAATACGTTCGCTAGCATTACTTTTTTGAGAAAAACTAGGCGATTGTTATACGATCATCAATATAAACGTCCTGAATGGCATGGAGAAGTTCGATACCTTCTGACATAGGGCGTTGAAAAGCTTTTCTACCTGAAATAAGACCACAACCGCCGGCGCGTTTATTAATAACAGCGGTACGCACGGCGTCAAAGAAATCATCCTTGCCAGAAGCACCCCCGGAATTAATCAAACCACAACGTCCCATATAGCAATTCATTACTTGGTAACGTGTGAGATCAATGGGGTTATCCGTGCAAAGCTCTGAGTAGACCCGTTTGTCTGTTTTGCCATAATTTTTTAAAGCCAAATAGCCACCGTTGTTGGTAGGTTGTTTTTGCTTAATAATATCGGCTTCAAGGGTTACCCCTAAGTGATTAGCCTGGCCGGTGAGGTCTGCGCTGGTATGGTAATCCTTATCTTGAGAGAAAGCAGGGTTTCTTAAATAGCACCAGAGAATAGTGGCTAACCCCAGTTCATGAGCGAGCTGAAAGGCCTCGGTGGTTTCTTGTATTTGGCGATCTGATTCATCGGAACCGAAATAGATTGTTGCACCCACCGCGGCAGCGCCCATGTCATACGCTTGCTTTACGTGCGCGAAATAAATTTGGTCAAATTTATTAGGGTAGGTGAGGAGCTCGTTGTGATTGAGTTTTACAATAAATGGAATTTTGTGAGCGTATTTACGAGAGCACATGCCTAAAACCCCTAGTGTAGAGGCTACAGCGTTACAACCTCCTTCGATAGCGAGCTTAATAATGTTCTCTGGGTCAAAATAATCCGGGTTAGGTGCGAAGCTTGCGGCAGCGGAATGCTCTATCCCTTGGTCTACCGGCAGAATGGACATGTAACCCGTGTGGGCAAGCCGACCATGGCTATAAATGCGAGCGAGGTTATTGAGTACTTGAGCCGGACGATCGCTGTTAACAAATATGCGATCCACAAAATCGGGACATGGCAGGTGTAATTTAGCAGAAGATACTTTGCATTTATAGTCGATCAGCTGCTCTGTATCATTTTCAATAAATCTTTGTAGGTGTGTGTGGTGTGAATTCATGGAATTTAGTATTCAGGGTTATTGTGAAAGCTAGATCTGTAAAAAAGTTATCATAAAAATATTGCCCGAACAAGCAACATTTGGAGCGGTATTCGTGGAAATTGGCAAAAGCTGTTTTTGAGTGATAAGACGAGGTAGCATTTTCGAGATCATAATTTTTGAGGAGTAAAGGTTAACGAGATCGCTTTCTTCTATTATACGGAAGTGTCAAGTGTTTTTCTGGTCGATAATTGGGATAGTTGGGATAATTGGGATGATTTTTAAAAAAAAGTTGAAATTTTGCATTTTAAGTGAGATTTTGAGCAGTACAATGACGTGGATTAAATTAGCTTTTAGTGGTCGAGTAGCATGTGTGCCTTTTTTGGAGACTACCTTGTGTTTGCAAAATTATTGATCTCGATTATTTCCGCCGAGCAGATATTGCCTAATGGTATATCTCAAACAGGTAGATTGAGATTGGTATTTTGCTTTTCCAAAGATTTTTTTCTTATGCTCTTTTTCTTCGCTCCGGGGGTTGGGGGTTATGATGTCTGTGGGCTCCGGTTCAGGGGAATTATTTGATTGAATTAAATGTCGTGAAAAGATAAACTCCGCCTAACTTTTAGAAAATTAGAAATCATGAGGTTTTATTTTATAATCAGCACTTTATTTATTGGAGTACCCGCTTTAGTCGGACAGAATGTGACTACAGGCTCAGTCTTGCATGCAATTTGTATGGATCCTGAAAATAGCTTCTATTTTATGAGACACGGCAGGACTGACTGGAATAAAGACATGTTAGAGATGGGGCCTCAAGATTTACAACTCAATAATGAAGGCATTGCAGAGGTAAGAGGTGTGCTTCATTTGTTAAGAGGGGTCGGTATAAATAGAATTATTTCAAGTCCTTTGAAAAGATGTAGAGAAACCGCAGAGATAATTTCAAAATCCTTAGGAGGAATTCCTGTGTTTATTGAACCAGCGTTGGAAGAACGATATTTTGGGAACTGGGCAATCCAAAAAGCAGAAGCTGAGTTATTGAAAAGACAATCTGGAAATGGTCCAGAGTTTTTCGCCAACATTAAGGATAGGGTTGAAACTTTGCTCCCTGCTGACGCCGAGAGTAAGGAAGATTTTAGGGATCGAGTTCTGGATTACTTTTACTGCTCCGGCTTTAGTGATGGGAAAGTGTTGATCGTTTCTCATGGTTGTGTTTTCGAATCATTAAAAGAATACATTAAATTAACTGAAGATACAGTTGGTAAAAAAAGATACGCTACTCCAATATTATTTGAAACAAAAGATGATGGCAGTTGGGGTTTGCATCTGGCAAATTAGCCGAAATAAATCAATTCTCAAGTCTTAATTTTTCTGTTAATACTGAGTTTTTTCCTGCGGATGCTTGTCTTTTTGCTATACCTTTACTTAATTATGTTTTTGCCATTTCAAAAGAGTTACTCACAGCCCCCTCCAATCGATT
The DNA here is from genome assembly GCA_001872735.1 of Verrucomicrobia bacterium CG1_02_43_26. Taxonomy (NCBI): domain Bacteria; kingdom Pseudomonadati; phylum Verrucomicrobiota; species Verrucomicrobia bacterium CG1_02_43_26. The sequence continues at coordinate 26,103 of MNWT01000014.1, forward strand.
CTCCAAATAATATGGGTAATGACGGTCAAAATTGTTTGAATAATAATACATTGTCTAATTTTCCACCTGTTTCTTTCCTGCTCATGCGGCATGGCCAGACCGACTGGAGCTTTGATCATTTAGAGAGAGGGGTTCAGGATCTTGATCTGAATGAACAAGGGATTAAAACTGTACTCAAAACGGCACAAACACTAGCTTCACGGTATAGCTCTGTTGTCATTGTATCCAGCCCAAAGCTCCGAACAATCCACACTGCTCGAATACTGCAAGCTGCCATTGGTGGAGACATAATAATAAAAGAAGGGATAGATGCCCGGTACTATGGAGACTTTTCAAAAGATAAGAACTTGGCTAGCGCCTATAGGAATGCCTACTTTAATGAGACAAACCTTTGCTTACCTGATGATGCTGAGGCAGATGAACATTTTACTGAACGAGTAAGAAAATCCATCATTCAGGAACTTTCTAACTCCTGCTATAACAATATGCTTCTTATATTCGTAACGCATGGGGAAGTATTTCATTATTTAACTAAAGCGCTTATCGGGCAAGAGATGAAAATAGAGAAGGGAACAGCTTATCTTTTCTTGCCTCCCACAGATAAAGTAAACTTAAACTGGAAAGTACTTTGCCAAGAATGAAGGCCTAAGGAAAAAAACCTCATCGATTAGTTTCTGATTTTTATCACGGCAGAATAATGGATGAAAAAGATGAAAGATCAAAGGCCAGAGTGATCTGTGACTATATAAGTGGCATGACAGATATACTTTATTCATGTCTACAAAAGACTATTTGATTCAGAATACGGAAATATTGACGATTTGTATTGAACCGCTAAGCCTTCTTCCTATTACTTAAATATCCCCTCTTGACTAAGTGATGTAAAAGTGTTACACTCGAGTTATAAGGAAAGAGAGATACAAGAAACATGGCAACGACTAAACCGAGATTAAACATTACATTAGAAAAAGAAGTGGAGAAAGAGCTTTCCCTTTTGGCGAAGCGGCGGTCGCAGTCCGTATCGAGCCTTGCGAAGGAATTGATTATGGAATCTTTGGAACGGAGGGAAGATTTTTGGTTGAGCCGAGTTGCGAAAGAACGTTCCGCAACAAGCAAGAAACGCCTTTCTCACAAAGATGTCTGGGGAGAGTAATTACACTGTTGAGTATCTGGAAGCTGTCCTAAAAGAAGACATTCCGAGATTAGGGACATCCGTGCGCCGCTTAATCAAGAAAGCGATCGAAGAACGGTTGATAATTGATCCTGTTTTTTTTGGGAAACCCCTGCGCTATAGCTTGCAAGGGCATAGGCGGTTATGCGTGAGCGACTATCGCGTTGTTTACCGTATTGAGCCGGAAGAGCAGCTGATTGTGATCGCGGCGATTGAGCACCGGAAAGATGTTTATGAAGGATAGGCGAGAGAAGTTTTTTTCTTACACCCCCTCCAGCAAGACCGGAGCCTTGAGGCCGGGGATGTACTCTGAGAATGTATCCATTTCGTTCTTACGCCTGAGGGCGCGTTGTACCATGCCCATTTTGGCATCCAGGTTATCTGCCATGGAGACGAAAACGGCTTCCGGAGTGGCGGCCATGACAGCGGCGCCCCATTCGAGCTCGCCCTGGTGGCTGAGGATGATGTGCTCTAGGCGTTCCAGGATGTCTTGGTTAAGTTTTGCTTGCATGCCCGCTTTGCGAACCATGCGGTAGCCCAGGACGACGTGCCCCTGGAGGAGACCGGTTTTGCTTTTTTTTGTGCTGAAATGACCTTCGTATTCAACTACTTTTCCGATATCGTGTAAGATGGCGCCCGCGATGGCAAGATCAGGGTCAACCTCAGGATATAGCGGGAGTAGGACAACGGCAGCTCTGGTGACGTGGACGGTGTGCTCGAGTAGGCCATGACGATACGCATGGTGCATGGCAATCGCGGCCGGCCAGTTGATGAAATCATCTTTGATGGATTCCAGGGCGGTTTGAACCGTTAAACGCAATTCAGGATTCTTGATTTTGTTTACGTAGCTATCTAACTCTGCCCATAGCGCAGACGGTTCTTCTGTGGATACCTCGACAAGATTGCCGATGGCGCCACTTTGGTTCGCTTCCTCTGCTGTTATCTCTACTATCTTTTGTATTTTCGGGCTAAAACGGCTTTGATAATGATCTGATACGCCCTCTATGGAGACAATGCTGCCATCCTTGGCCTGTTTGAAATATTCGAATTCGCGGGTGTCGCTAAAACAAGTAACGCCAAAACTGCCTGTTTTATCACCCAGCTCTACCATTAAGAAGTCGGTACCATTACGAGCGACCTTGGCGGCGATCTTTTTTACGATTAACGTGGCTTGGAACGATTGCTTTTCGCCCTCAGGGATTTTTTTTAATTCGTCTACTGTCATTGTTTATTAAATTTATCCTAATAACACCCAGGTGCCAATCGACAGGAAAATAAGACTACTGCAACTGTCATTGATGGCCGTTAAGAAAATCGAGGAGCTTTGAGCGGGGTCTAGGTGTAGGTGTTTCAGTAAAAGAGGCACGATGGCGCCGATGGAGCCTGCGATCAACATAGTGATCATAAGCGAAGAAAAAATAACGAAAGACAGGGAGAGATCTCTCGACATAAATAAAGCAACGGCTCCACCAATCAACCCAATAAACAACCCGTTAACCAACCCTTTAAGGGCTTCACTGATGAAAATTGACATATTATCAGATGTCTCAACATGGCCCAGAGCAATGCTGCGAATGGCAACGGCCAGTGTTTGAGCCCCCGTGTTACCTCCAAGGCTTGCCATTAGGGGGATAAAAACAGCTAAGAGGGGAAGCTGTTGTATAGACCCTTGAAAGAGAGATACCACCCAAGATGCCGTTGACGCGGTGGCTAAATTAACCAGCAGCCAAGGGAAACGGCGTTTTACGCTAAACGCTACCGAGTCATGGATCGTTTCATCTGGACCCGCACCCACGATCTTTTGGAAGTCTTCCGTAGCCTCGTTTTGGATAATATCGATTACATCATCGTGCTCAACAATGCCAAGAATACGGCCTTCGCTGTCGACAACCGGCAAGGCGTGGAAATTGAGTTCCGCCATTTTAAGTGCAATCTTCTCACTGTCCTCAAAAGGATGGCAAATGCCCTCAATGTCAGTAGACATGATATCTACGATTTTCTGATCCGGTTTGGCCAGAATCAAGGCCCTCAACGTCATCACACCCTTTAGTTTTCCGGCAGTATCGATGGCGTAAACATAGCTTGTGTGGTCAAATTCATCCTTTAGTTTGCGTATATGATGGATAGCTTCATCTACATGCATGTCAGGATGCACATACATGAAATAAGGCGTCATTACTCCACCGGCTGTATTAGGATGATAAGTGAGGAGCTTGCGGACATCCTGAGCCATCTTTTGGCTCAATTTGTTTAAAATACGAGCGCGGTCATCCTCCTTAAGCTCGTACATAAGGTCTGTGGCGTCATCGGGCTCAAACTCTTCTAAGATTTTCAAAGCACGCCACTCTCGCATCGCCGCGATAACTTCGGCGGAGTCCTCTGCGTCCATTTCCGAAAGGATTTCAGAAGCGTGCTCTACGGAAAGTTTTCTTAAAATAGTGCGACGTTCATCAACATCCAATCGTTCCAGAAAGGAAGCGATGATATGGGGTGGAGTCATTTCCAGCCGATCCTTTGTCAAACTTTCCAAATCCTCAAGCGGCTGCTGTAGAAGGTCTTCTAATGAATAACATTCTGGCGACAGCGTTTTGTGAGAGTGATTGAGTGGTAGGCCTCGCATGACAAATAAAAATGTTTACTGATTATTTTCAGCTATATTTTTTAATAATATTAACAAATTGCTTGAAAGCAGGGTGTTCTGCGGAACTTATGAGGCTATAGAAAATAGTTTCTACGGGCAAGAGCGGAATAAACCGGTGGGAAAAGTAGTTTATAATAGCAGCCGTATCCGCTTCTCTGCGCCCGCCAATACAATCGCGCAATAGTACCACCTCGTAAAAACCGTCAATGGCTTCGTTACAGGTTTGGAATACACAGACACTTGCCTCCAGCCCGCCGACATAAAGGCGTGAGATATTATGCTCCTTTAACCATTCCTTGATTTCAGAAGGTGCACAGGCAGAAAAAGCCATTTTGGCGGTATAAGTGTCCTCTGCTGTTAACAGTTCCAGTATGCGTTTATCCGTTTTACCCAGTTTACGAGGGTTTTGTTCTGTGTATATGATAGGAATGTTAAGCAAAGAAGCACATTCTATTGCTAGGCAGGACCGTTTTACGATGTCTTCATAATGAGGTACAATGTCCTTAAAAATCTCCTGTATATCGACAAGTAAGAGGGCAGAGTGGGCAATCGTATCGGGGGAGTATCCTAGGGGTATCATTACAGTAATCCTTTGTTTATATGGTAAGTCTTGCGAGCCGGAATTTGTATGATTTCCTTTTCCGGTAAAATGTATGCTGTCAAATAGCCCCCATAAACGCAACCGGTATCAATACCCATAGCCCAGAGATCGTGGTGGACTTGCTTGTATGGGGTATGCCCGTAAATCACAAATGGAGGCCCTGCCCATAGCTTAGCCCATGGAGTTCCCTTCCAGCACTCGCTTCGTTTGTGACCCTTACCCTTTTTGTCGATTACCTGTATTCGGGTTATGTCTTTAATGCTTTGATTCTTCCAGGGTATTTTGGGCAGAAGGCCGCCGTGGATAATGAGGGTATCATGCTTCTTTTTGTAAACATAGGGCACCATGTTTTCCATAAGTTCCCAATCCTTTGGGGTAAGGATTTTTACAGTGGGTTTGTCATACGCTTTGAGGATGGAGCCCTTTTTCTTTTTGCGATAATTTAATAAACGCAATTCATGGTTTCCTAATATAAATTTTTTCTGATATTGCAGATTATGGACGATTCGGAATACGCCTGCGGTATCCGGGCCTCGGTTAATGAGGTCTCCAATAAAAACCAATTTATCATCCCCTCTTAATTTTACCTTATTTAAGAGATCTGCCAATTCAAGCGCACAGCCGTGCACATCACCTATAATAATAGTTCTGGGCATATTCAACCATTACTCATAGCAAAAAAAGCTTGAAAAAACGATTGTGAAATCTCCCGTAATAGGCCATTTTATTAATCTGTAAGATATGAACAATTGGTCACTAAAGCCGCATTCGCGCAAAAACACGAGTACCGGAAAGGCATTTCTTCCCGGGGAGCGCATTTTGTCGATTATTTACATGGGTAATGATGGTATTATGCACCGTATAGATATTCATGACCAAGAAGTGCTTCCTACGGATATTTCAGAAGATCAGGTGATTGCGCGTTGGACGCGTGTTTTAAAGGAGAAAGAGGCAGAGGATAAGGCCGAAAAGCAAAATATGCTGCAGTCTACTGAAGAACTGTTTCTTTCTTTGTATCAAGATGCGGACACTGCTGTGCTCCCGGAAAATGAACGAGACATTTTAAAACAACTACTCGGCCTCATGCTCGAGCGTAAACGCATTCTCAAAAGAGTAGGGGAGGCCACTGAGGATTTTCTAACCTACGTTCACGTTCCTACTAAAAAAGAATATGTGGTTCCTTTAAAAGATTTTTCTGTAGAGGATATTGAGAAAATTAAAGAACAGCTCGATCATGTCTTGCGATAGAACTATTCCCTGCTTTTTTAAAAACTCAAAATCTTTACTAATCTGGGCTATGTTATTAGCACTGGTGACCTTGGTGACGGGTTGTGAAAAGAAAAATGAGCCGGCACATACCATGCGCTTTTATACGGAATCCAGCGCAAGCCTTCCGACTCGATGGGCAAAGTCTGTGCAAATGCCGGAAAGCGATTTAGTGTTTTCCGTTTTTCCTCAGCCCATTTTGTTTGAGGGAGATGTTACCGATGTCGCTTTGGCGGAGGTGGATATCGGCTATTGTCTTTTGTTTCAGTTTAATGATAAAGGGGCTAAAACCCTTAATAAACTCTCTGTGAGTGAACGGGGCAAAAACCTCATTTTGCTTGTAGACGGGCATCCCATAGGGTTTAGGCGTATGGATCAATCATTAGAGGATGGCCGCTTGTATTTGTTTGTCGAGTTGGATGACGACAAGATTCCTATGCTCGCAAATGAATTAAAAGATTCTTTGGCGAAGCATAAGAAGCGTAGCTACAAGATAGGAAGTTAACTTCCCGGTTTGATTGCGGGGATGTTTTTGAGCTCTTCGGGTAAATTATCGGGCTCGTAGACAGGGAAAGACATTTCTAGCAAGGAAACTAAAGGGACATCAAAGCGTGCTTGCCCTTGGCTTCTGTCTACCAAAACGGTGACTGCCACAGGATCGGCAGCATGTTGGCGAGTGACATCAAGAGATTCCTGTACTCGGCCACCCTTGGTGATAACGTCTTCTACGATTAAGACTTTTTCTCCCGGTTTAAACTTAAATCCACGGCGCAGTTCTAATTTGCCATCTATTTTATCCAGGAAAATAAAGCGCTTTCCAAGTTGGCGAGCCACTTCTTGACCGAGACAGAGCGCGCCCATTGCCGGGGCAACAACGGTTTCGCAATCAACGTTGTCAAGTTTATCAATAAGCATGGTTGCTAGGCGGGTAACAGCTGCTAAGTCCTCACAGACACGTGCGCATTGAAAGAAGTAAGCACTTCGCAGGCCGGATCTTAAAATAAAATGACCTTGGAGTAACGCGCCACTTTTACGGAATAGGGAAAGAACTTCCTCTTGTGTTGCTTCTTGCATCGTATTCATTGTAGATTATTATCCTTAAAGCGTCATAAGTAACAATCAAGCATGAAAGTCGTTCACCGGTATATTTTAAGTCAAGTGCTCATTGCGGCACTGCTTTCTATTGGCCTATACGTTTTTGTATTAGTCGTGGGGAATGCTTTACGAGGGGCTGTTGGGTTAGTCGCCGCGGGGCAATTGCCCTGGATCGCTTTCTTTAAGCTATTAGTTACATTGTTGCCCTATGTGTTTGCATACGCATTGCCTTTAGGTTTTTTAACCGCCGTGCTACTGGTTTTGGGCAGAATGTCCTCACAAAACGAGTTAACAGCCATTCGTTCCGCAGGCATTAGTTTATATTCCATATCCTATCCAATATTTCTCTTGGCTATGCTGGGAGCTTGTATCGCGCTATGGATCAACTTTTATTACGGGCCAAAGGCGAAATCGGATTATCGTAGTGGTATTGCGATGGCGGTCCAGGAAAACCCCCTCCGGTTTATTCAACCCAATTCCTTTGTAAAGCAGTTTCCCGGTTATGTCCTTTTTTTAGGCTCTAGGGAAAAGGATAAAGTTTCGGATTTCTGGATATGGGAGCTTGATGAACAAAATCGCGTAAAGCTTTTCGTAAAAGCCAGAGAGGGCAATTTTAAATACGATGAAAAAGCCAATGCCCTTATTTTAACCCTTTATAACGGTAGCGGTGAGAAAAAATCAGATAAAGACCCGGAAGACCCTCAGAGTAATGCTTTGCTGACAGTCTTTTTTAAAGAGTTAACCATTCAACTCCCCCTTGATGCGATTTTTGCGGCTGCTCGTTCAGAGAAAAAGCTCTCTATGATGACATTACCTGAATTAATAGAACACAGGGAAATGCTGGCGGAGCAGGGGCGCTATACCGAAAGAATCAAAACCCAGCTTCAGATACAAAAGAACCTGGCAATGGCCTTTTCTGTTATTCCCCTTATGATTATCGCCATCCCACTGGCACTTAAAACAAGCCGCTCGGAAACTTACTTCAATATAGCGATCGCCCTCGGGCTCGCGTTGAGCTACTACTTTTTAATGATCGTGATGACGTGGTTTAACACGAAACCACACTTGCGTCCTGATCTACTTGTCTGGCTTCCCAATATAGTGTTCCTTATCTTGGGAATAAGTTTGTTTCTTAAAGCAGCACGCCGGTAAACAAAAAGCCCTCCCTTTAGAAAGGAGAGCTTTTTTTATTGTTAATGGCAAGTTGTATGGTGTGCTAATTTGTGGATAGCAGGGATTCTTCTTCCTCCTCCTCATTCACGCTCACATTGAGATCCTTCATCTCTACAATTTTTAATTCGCTCTTTGGGGACAGATTTTCAAAGGATTCTTTTGCTTCATTAATGATGCTATTTATGTATTGCTGAATGGCATTCGGAATGTTGACATCTGTTATCCCTTCAATGTTGTAAGAAAAGAATTTATTAAAGAGTATCTGGTTAACGAAATTTTCTTTCGCATACTTTTTGCAATCTCTATTCATGCCTTTATCCTCATCAATGGATTCAAGAAATACCTCTCTTAGCGAATTGCTCCATTTATCAGGGTCAGTTAGTGCAAACTCCTTAGATATATTATTTCTGAAAAACTTTAACATGCTGGCCGTAAGGTATATTGGCTTATTATCCAGCTGGCTGTTAAAACAAAGGTCATCAAAGTTGAGCTTGTATTTTTCCAGGCATAATAATGCGTCTATAGCCTCTTCTTTGCTAGCATAGCCATCTATAAATTTTTTGGCTGAATCGTCCTTCAGGAATTCTAAAATGTTTGGCGTAAGGAATATAGGCTCTTGATCCGATTCCCTTATATAATATAGATCTTTAAAGTTAAGTTTGTTTTCATCCATGTATTTCAAGACCTTTAGCGCCTCTTCTTTACTGCCATAGCTAAACTCAATATCTTTTAAGACACTTTCCTCTACTCGGTTGATTCTGTCCTCGACATATTTATCAAGCGCAGAGACTAGATCGATTTTTTGCTCATTTGCGTACGTAATAAAGTTTTCCTCCAATCCTCTTTTGGATTCAACATTTGATTTTAAGTATAGCATATAGGAATGGGGTAGCTTTTTGCTTTCGCCTGCTTCTATTAAACGCTCACCTATCCTTTTGCTAAGGCTCTCATTGAATGGCTTTAGTTCCTCCTTCATTTTTGTGAGAGGAACATGTTTTAAAGCGTCACCCAGTGTTTTTACGCTCTCGTTTTCTGTAATAGTATTAAAAATGGCTTCACCAAAGGGAATGAGCTTGTCATCATTCTTTAGCTTGGTTTTCTCTGGGTCGCCCATCAATAGATCTAGCACCACTTTACCCCAGTCCTGCAGAGTTTCCTTAGAGAGATTCTCTAATTTTGAATTGGCGAACTTAGATTCGAGTTCCAAGAAATACTTAAGCTCCTTCTCGCTCGAGTTTACCTGAGATAAACAAAACTTTTGCAAAGCTTTTAGTAAAGGATCGGAGTACTGGGCATTTTTATCTATTAAGATATTAAAATTATCCTTCACCCATGTTTGAAATTCTGTAAAGCGGTCAACATTCGTGTGTGAAACGTAGCCAAGAGAAACGAAATTAATTGTGCCACGAATATAACTACTCGAAACATTATTCTCTTCATTTTGTTTAGTTAAATCCTCTAGCTTGCGAGGTTTTAACGCCATATTATCTTTGAACTCCCCCTCCTTGTTTTCGGAGTTTGAGTTGAGATTCTCGATTTTCTTTTCAACCGTTTTCAGGTTGCCATCATTTTTTGGGGTAGTTGTGGTAAGCATGTTAGAAATCTTACCCGAAAAAGAATTTCAGAAACAATAGCAAATCTCACAAGTTGCTGATTATTAATTTTTGTCATTGTTTGGTACGGATAGGATAAACTCCTCATGCGCCATTTGGATAAGGTGCTTTTGCTCGCTCAAATTCTTCAGTAATTTTTTAAGGGCGTCACTTAATAAAACCGGCTTTTCATTACGTGTAATGGACTCAAAGAGTTTTTTCCCAAGCTCAAGTTGTATGCTCTCTTGGTTGAATTCTTCCCATTCTTTGACGTAATCGTTTTCTTCCTTAAAGGCATCAATTACAACAATACCCCATTCCTTTAGCATCTTCTCGGAACGATCTTTAGGCTTGGTTTTACTGACTTCCCATTCCTTATCGGCGATATCGTTTAAATCGTTGTCTTCAACCTTTCCCTTTTTCAAGGTAAGATTTTTTAATGACTTCAACAAAGGATCGTTATAGTCGGTGTTAAGATTGATCATGATATTGAAATTGTGCTTGATCCACTTCTGGCACAATTCAACGCGCCCATTGCCCTCATCTTTATCATTCAAAGTATTCGTTAGGCTAGCGTATAGAAATTGACCCTTGGAGTAACCGATTTCATTTCGTTGGTCATATTCCCCTTTCAGGTTTTTTAGGGAGCGCGGGGAGAGGAGTTCGTTTTTTTCACCCTCTTCAGTGATGATCTTAAAATTTATTTTTTTAACTTTGTCAGGACTTTGAGGCGGGGTTTTTAGTGGGGTATTCATAGCTATATCATAAAAAACTCTCCACAACGGGAACAAGCTAAATAAAAGAGCAACTTTCGAGGGAAAAAAACTTAAGCTTGAACTATAAAGTAATGAAAATTAGTATAGCAATTGTTACCCCATGAAACGAAAGCTACTTAGGGCAAAGGCACCCTTCTTTTCAGGAACTGTTCTAGTAAAAATACTGGTGCTTGCCGTTGGCTATTTTTTCTTAGGCAAATATGGCTTAGCATTTGCACCATTAGATGCAGGCATCACACCTGTTTGGTTGCCCGCGGGTCTCGCCCTTGGAGCCTTACTCTATTTCGGTTATAATTTATGGCCGGGTGTTTTTTTGGGCTCTTTGGCTGTTAATTTTGCCATTAGCCAGTCTTGGGGTTTTTCTATTACGGCAGCCGTAGGCAATACTGGCTCTATCTTACTTTCTGTCATACTGCTTAAAAAATACTTTTACATAAAGAAAACAATTGAGGATTCTCAGCACTTAGTTGGTTTTGTAGTAGTAGGCGTCTTCTTTACTTCGTTTGCTTCGGCTGTTATCGGAGCCTCTGGCGCCGCATTTTTCTCTCCGGTATCCGAAGGGTTCGCACTTGTCAATAAAGCCATTTACACTTGGTGGTTGGGGGATGCTATGGGCATTCTCTTATTAGTGCCGTTAGTTTTTACGTTTCAACCCTCTATTGATTACTTTTTTTCAAAAGAAAATAAATTGGCATCTATTTCTGGGTTCCTCACGCTATGTGTACTGGCAGGGCTAGCAGGGCTAAGCAGTTTTGATATCATGACGGGTAGCGGGATATCCGGCATGTTGATCGCGTTTACGTTATCACCGCTCCTGATCTGGATGGCTATTGGGTATGGTGGGTTCGGTGCCAGTATAGGGTCCCTTATCATTGCATTCTGTATGCTTTATGCCGCTAAAGTATCACAGAACCAAGCGTTAATTGATAGTTTTTTGGCCAATTGGGCAATCGCCGGTTTAGGGATGACGGGGGCTCTTTTCTTAGGTGTTATCTGCATGGAGCGAAAGCGTTTTGAGCGAAACACGAGCAAGGCGCTTAAGGAAGTTGAGCATTCCAAGAAGTTATACCATGCCATCATCAACACGTCACCAGACTGGATTTTCGCAAAAGATCGTGACTTCCGTTATATTATGGCAAATGCCAGTTTTGCCAAGGCTCTTGGTAAGAGCACAGATGAGCTGATTGGTAAGACTGAAGTCGAGGTAGGTATACCCACGGAAATTGTATATGGTGATGTTTCCCAAAAAATAAGAGGTGTCAGAGATGACGACATGCGCGTCTTGAGTGGTGAAACGATACAAGTTCTCAACGAGAAAATGATCCTCCCTAACGGCAAGGAATATATTGCGACAAGCAGAAAGCTCCCTCTCAAAGATCATAATAACGAGATTGTTGCCGTTTTGTATTTTTCTCAAGACATCACAAGTAAGAAAAGAGCCGCTGAAGCCTTGATGAAAAGCGAAGCCCAGAATACTGCTATTTTAAATGCCGTTCCAGACACGATTATTCACGTCAATCGACAAGGAAAGTTCTTAGATGTTAAAGCCAATAGAGACGAGTCCATGTTCGAGGCAAATGACCGCTTAATCGGCTCGAGCATTCGCGAAAATTTCCCAGACCAGGTAAGAGATCAGTTCATGGGCTGTTTGTCTCAAATTTCCCGTAACAAGCGTACCGATACCCTAGAATTTAAATTGGAAAAGCCTTCCGGCTGGAAATACTTTGAAGCCCGCTTGTCTTATGTAGACTTGGAGTCTGCGTTAATTATCATTCGTGATAGAACCGAGAGTATCCTCTCCAAGGAAAAACTCCTCAACGCTAAAAACTATGCCGAACAACTCAATCACGAGTTGCTAGACACCAATGAACGGCTCAAAGACTCTATCAACGAAACAAAAGCGCTTGCTGAAAAAACAAAAGTCGCCGACCAAGCTAAGAGTGCTTTTCTTGCCATGATGAGCCATGAGATTCGCACGCCACTAAATGGCATCATTGGTTTTTCTGAGTTATTGACAACCACCCAGTTAGATGATCAACAACGCAAATTCGCAGAAACGATTTCACGAAGCAGTGAAAATTTGCTCACCATCTTAAATGATATTCTCGACTTCTCGAAAATTGAGGCTGGGAAAATGGAGCTTGATAACCATCCCTTTAATGTTAAGGAAATAGTGCACGGGGTTGTAGAACTCCTCTCCCCAAACGCCAAATCAAAAAACCTATCTTTGACTTGTCAGATTACCGATGATGTGCCGGAAGTCATTCTGGGTGATAAAAGCCGAGTTCGCCAAATTCTCCTTAATCTGGTTAATAACGCCATCAAATTTACCGATAAGGGCAGTATAACGATTTCTGTTGATTGCAATAATACGAACAGTTCAACGCTCCCGATGCTTGAGTTTACGGTAACAGATACGGGTATAGGTATCTCACCGAATTCGCTCCCCAAATTATTTCAATCCTTCTCGCAGTTAGACTCTTCTACGACACGTACTTATGGCGGTAGTGGTCTAGGGTTAGCCATTTGTAAAAAATTAGTAGAAATGATGGAGGGGGAAATCTCCGTAAAAAGCTCTCCTAATAAGGGCTCGTCATTTACGTTCATATTTCCCGTTGTAGAAGAGAAAGTTTTGCCCGCGGAGCCCGTTCAAAAAGTAACGCAGTCGGGGCTTCAGCCTGTGATGGAAGTTTCTCAGGCTGTGCGTGCGCCCAGGGAAGATACAGAGGTACCTTTTTTGATCGGTAAAGCTTTTTCAGATGCTTACCCCTTAAATATTCTCGTTATAGATGACAATAAGGTAAATCGTAAGGTTGCTAGCATGATACTTCATCGCATAGGTTATGACCCTGCTTTTGCGGTTAATGGGAGTGATGCCCTTAACGTTTTGAATGAAAAAAAGAACATAGACCTTATTCTTATGGATATTCAAATGCCTGTTATGGATGGCTATGAAACAACCCGTAGGATCAAGACGGATCCGGACTTGAAGCATATTTATATTATCGCGCTGTCTGCCCACGCCATGAAATCAGACCGCGAAAAGGGCATATTAGAGGGGATGGATGACTATTTAACAAAACCTGCTAAACTAAAAGACATCAAATCAGCTTTGGTAAGAGCGGTACAATTTATTAGGGAAGAAAAGAAAATTAGAAAAACACGGGGAGGCATTCCTATAAGTGGTGCTGAAGGGGGGACTTGAACCCCCACGTCCTTGCGGACACTAGAACCTGAATCTAGCGCGTCTACCAATTCCGCCACCCCAGCACAATAATCTCGGGGAAATTACTAACGTTATTTTCTTTACCCGCAAAGTCAAGTCGCATTATGCCTTGTTGCTAAAGTCGAATGTATGGCACTGAGCACTGTCTCTCATGACATGATCTAATAGCACAAGGGCCGCCATCGCTTCTACAATGGGAACGGCACGCGGTAGTACGCAGGGGTCATGTCGGCCACGCCCGATCAATTCCGTTTCCTTATGGTGTAAATCCACGGTTTGTTGTTTCTTAAGAATCGTTGCCGTTGGCTTAAACCCGACTCGAAAATACAGTTCCTCGCCATTGCTAATTCCGCCCTGAATGCCTCCGGAGTAATTTGTCTTGGTGGACACTTTGCCTTCCTTCATTTCAAAGGCATCATTATGCTCGGATCCCTTCATATGTGTTCCCGCAAACCCACTACCTATTTCAAACGCTTTTGTTGCGGGTAAAGATAGCATCGCTTTTGCTAAATCAGCTTCAAGGCGATCAAAAACGGGTTCTCCTAAGCCAACAGGTAGTGATTTTACGCGGCACAGGACGCCCCCGCCGACAGAATCCCCCTCTTCGCGCATCTTTTCTATTAAATGAATCATCTTCGCTGCGGCTGCGTCATCAGGGCAACGAATGATGTTTTTCTCAACATCATCTATCGTAGGAAAATGGTCTAAGGGCAGGGCTTGTATATCGTAAACGCGATCCACATAAGCCCTTATCTCTATACCGTGGGACACAGAAAGAATCTTTTTTGCGATTGCACCAGCGGCAACCCGTCCAATTGTCTCTCTTGCTGATGAACGCCCTCCGCCTTCCGGATTGCGGTGCCCATATTTTGTTTGGTAAGTGAAATCGGCATGAGAGGGTCTAAATTTATCCCGCATTTCGTTATAAGCTTCCGGCCTTGCGTCTTTATTATAAACCAGCATCGCAATCGGGCTGCCCAGGGTCTTTCCTTGGTATAGGCCGGACAGAATCACGACTTCATCTGCTTCATTACGGGGAGTAGTAATAGCGCTTTGCCCAGGACGCCTACGATCCAGTTCTTTTTGTATTTCCAAAGCCTCCAATGGTAAATTCGGTGGGCAACCATCTATCACGACGCCCACTCCGCCACCATGGCTTTCACCAAATGTTGTAATACGAAAGATTTCGCCAAAAATATTTCCCATAATAATATTAAAACGCTTAATTGTTTGAGATATTCTCAGGCCGGTTTGATTCCAGCGCCCTCATTATCTCTTGTTGTATGTCTTTGGGGCAACCTTTAATCAGAGCCAGGAATTTAGACTGAAAGTCGTGGTTTTTGTAAGTGGCAGTCTCGCAAAGGTATAGCAATATATGTTTCTTGTTTACGCGGTAAAACCGTTTTTTGCCGCTGACAAAAATGTGCCCTAGGATCCGTTTTTGTTCAATTGCACGTCGTACAAATTCGTCCGTGGAGCCGATAAGATTTGCTACTTCAGGGGCAGTAAACCATTCCTTTGCTTTCATCAGTTGATCAAGTTTTTCGTTCATCATAATAGGGTATTGGGTTAGTTTTTGAGATGTTTTTGTCTTTGATTAAGAGGGATTTGTAACATTTTTTTACATAAAGAGAAATTTTAATGTTGTAATAGATAATTTCCTTAGTGTATAATATACGACAGTCAATCCTAGAAAAGACAAATGAATTATATCAATTCCACAGAGAAAATCAATAAAAAAGATAAAGAATTAAGGCGCACATTTGCTCTTCGCTTCCGTGTGCTCATGGCTTACCATGATGTTGCCTTACACGATATTGCCAAAGCGGTCGGCTATCCGATTTCTACAATTGGTACATGGAGGAATGGACGTATTCCGTCATCTCCAGAAGCTATCCATAAGTTAGCAGACTTTTTCCGTGTCACGCCTGAGTTTTTATTATTAGGCCGTGTCAAACACGATGAAAGCCAAGCAGCTATGGAGGTTGTGAACCAAATCCGCGTTCTTCTAAGTGAGCTCGATGACCACACGGTCATCAAAGACATGCTGAAACTGGAAAGACCAGCAGCTGTTAATGAAGATGCTCAGGAAGACGACTTGGTCGCCCAATCCGTCTAATAAGCTTTTTAGTCCACAATGGGCTCTTTTTCTTCAGCGATTCGCTTGAATTGCTGAAGGTATTTCATACCTGTGGGTTTCCCGAATCGGTAGATCAGGTACATAACCATCTGCCAAAATAGACTTATGCCGGACTGGGTTAAGTCTATTGTCTGGGTGAGTAATGTTCCTCCTTCTTGGTCTGTAATATGGTATATTTCATATACCACGTTCTCTTTATTGAATTCCGGGTTGTTGCATGCGATTATAAGCTCATCGGGCGGTTTGTATGACACGATTTCCGCATTAGAAGGTAATTTTTTACCCTTCATTTTATAGGTAATCTTGTATTTATAGCCTTCCCGTCTCGAGCCATAGGATACAGGTACTATTTCTTGTACTTTCGGGTTCCATTTGTGCCAGGTACGAGTGTCGTTCAAGAGCTCCCAAACAACCTCTTTCCGGCAATGAATCAGAGTACTGTCCTTTAACTTCATTGGGGTAATTTTGAGGTGAATTACCCTATTATAAAGGTAGCGTTATGCCTTTGTAAAAACTAAAGCGCTTGCCGTTCGTAATCCAGTGCGGCAAGCGCGTAAAGCGCCGCTGTTTCTACCCGCAACACATTCTTGGCCAATCGAACTGGTAAAACGTTAACCGACCTTGCCATCTCGTATTCCGAAGGAGTAAAGTCGCCCTCTGGCCCAATCAGAAAAATCAACTGTTTCAAGTTTTTAAAATCTAATTTTTGGAGGGTGTTTTTTAAGGGGACACTATTCGCTTCCAAACTCCCCATCAAGCATACTTCATTATCAGAAATCGAGGCAGATAAGCTCTCTATGTAATGCTTAAAGGTTTGTATCTCAGTAATCTGGGGTATGCACAGGTTACCGGATTGCTTGCAGGATTCAATGGCAGTGTGCTCCCAGCGTTGCCCTTTGTTTTCTTTACGTTCCGCGTTTAATTGAACCTCGGTACGTTCTGTTTGTAGGGGAATGATCCTGGTCGCCCCAATTTCGGTTGCCTTGCGTATAATGGATTCCATGGTTTTTCCTTTAGGAATCGCCACAGCCAGGGTAATTTCAGGATATTGTCTGGTAACTGCTTTTATATTGCCTGCTGTCACAACAGCGGCATGTTTACGTATTTCAGTCACATTTCCTTCGCAAAAGCAGTTATCGGCACTAAACAGCGTTACTTGGTCACCTACCTGTGCTCTCAAAACATTTACCAAATGGTGAGATTCCTCCTTCGATAAGGTAAATTTATGTTCTTTGTTTGGGCTATTTTTGGGTAAACCTGAATAAAAGCAGCAAAATTTCTTCATTATAACTTATTGCGGTTAAGGGACTTGTGTTTTTATTTAAAATTATTTAAATTTTTTTGAACAAAGTCTGATTAAGGGCAGTCTACCTATATGAATCTACTGGTCAACGAGTAAGATTAAAATTTTCAAGTTGGTTTGTAGTTTGTCTTTAGGTTTTGAAATAATCGCTCACTCAAAAGGTGGGCGATTTTTCTTTTTTAGAAAATTACCCGGTAGAAAGAAATTTTGCTACATGCTCAATTTTTTTTTAAATTTTTTTGAACGAATGTCAGAATAAGGCTGTCTACCCTTATAGATAAACCCAATCATATTGGTGAAAATTTCAATTTAGATAGGTTTGTAGTTTGTCTTTAGGTTTTAGAAGGCCGTCTCTGTGGAGGCGGTCTTCTTGTTTTTCAGCTATTTTGCGGGCTTTAATTAAGGTGCTAGACGCTCAATTATCCAGTTGCCTTTATCATCCAAGCGATATTGAAAGCGGTCGTGGAGGCGTTTATTCCTTCCTTGCCAGAATTCAAAAGCAATTGGGGTTATGCAATAGCCGCCCCAGTTGTCAGGAAGATCAATGGGGTGATCTTTGAATTTTTGCTCAAATTGATCGAATCGATCATCCAAAAATGCTCGGTTAGGGACAACCTGGCTTTGAGGAGATGCCCAAGCGCCAATCTGACTTTCACGTGGCCTTGTTTTGAAATAAGAGGCAGACGCTTCTGATGACAACTTTTCGGCACGCCCTAAAACTTGAATTTGCCTGTTTAAAGGAAGCCAAAGAAATAGAAGAGAAACATTCGGATTTAGAGTAATATCTTGTGCTTTTCGGCTACCATAGTTGGTGTAAAAGACGAATCCGCGGGAATCGAAAGACTTCAGGAGTAGGGTGCGGTTGCATGGGAAGTTGTCCTGACGGATCGTTCCTAGAGTAAAGGCATTGGGTTCTTCTATGTTTGAGTTAACCGCTTCATCGAACCATTGCTGAAATTGCTGAATAGGATCTGCCTTAAGAGCCGTTTTTCTTAGGCCTTTCTCCGAATATTCCTTGCGCATATCATGAATTTCCATTGCGTATAAACGTTTATTTGAATAGGAATGTTATTTGATTGGTAGTCACCTACGTCTAGCATTAAGGCTAAAATCAATTTTCAGGGCAATGGTAATATTTCCGTTTATCACAGATGAGGTTCTAATGGCTCTGAAGTCAGAATTTGAAACCCCTCTATTTGTCTATAGCGAGGCAGAGCTTATGCGCAACGCAAAGACTATGCTGGATTTTCATAACCCTTACGGTTTAACCGTTCGCTATGCCATGAAAGCTTTACCAAACGCAGCTATTTTAAGGTTATTTGATAGCATGGGAATCCATATCGATGCCAGCTCTGGTTTCGAAGCTGAGCGTGCGCTTTTGGCGGGTATTAAGGGAGAGAAAATTAGCCTGAGCAGCCAGGAGCTTCCCAGGAATTTAAGTGCGCTACTGGATTCAGGTATCTTATTTAATGCTTGTTCCCTTAGGCAGTTAGAGGCATTTGGCAAAATTCGTCCGAATCATGAAGTGGGAGTTCGTTTTAACCCAGGTCTTGGTTCAGGGGGAAGTCGTAAGACAAATGTAGGCGGCCCGTCCGCGAGTTTTGGGATATGGTACGAGAATTGGAAGGATGTAGCGGCTACAGCAGCCAAATACGGTTTGAAAATTGTACGAATTCACACCCATATCGGTTCCGGAGCAGAGGCAGAAGCTTGGCAACGTGCTGCTGAAATGAGCCTTGATATTGTGCGGCAATTTCCTGAGGTGACGATATTGAATTTGGGAGGCGGTTTTAAAGTGGGGCGCGTAC
This sequence comes from Verrucomicrobia bacterium CG1_02_43_26, assembly GCA_001872735.1. Classification (NCBI taxonomy): domain Bacteria; kingdom Pseudomonadati; phylum Verrucomicrobiota; species Verrucomicrobia bacterium CG1_02_43_26. The sequence goes on from MNWT01000014.1 coordinate 44,895, forward strand.
CGGAGGAAAAGAGCGTGGATACCCGTTTAATCAGTTCCGCTATAACCCAAAAGCTGGAAAACTTTGCTGAAGAAACAGGCCGACAACTTCATCTGGAGGTCGAGCCAGGAACTTATCTTGTGGCTAGTGGCGGTGTATTAATAACAACGATTGATGACATTGTCGCTACGGGGCAAGAGGGTTATGAATTTATTAAACTAAACGCTGGCCTCACGGAAATTATGCGTCCTGCCTTGTACGGTGCGCATCACCCGATCATGGTGTTAACTGATCAATTAGCGCGAGCACCGTTTAGTTACAAGAAATATGTTGTTGTTGGGCATTGTTGTGAATCTGGCGATTTAATAACCTGCGGCGAGACTCCAGAAACAATCGCCTCAATAGAGCTGCTTGAGGCAAAAGTAGGTGATACATTAGCCATTGGGGCAGTTGGCGCCTATTGCTCAGCCATGTGCGCTAAGAATTACAATTCATTCCCAGAAGCGGCCGAAGTTTTATTAAGGGAAGATGGTACTCCAATTCTCATTCGCAAGCGCCAAACCTTAGGTCAAATTATTGAAAATGAGCTATGATTCCGTAGGGATAATTTTACTTGCGTTAGTTTTTCCTGTGCTATAAAGTCCATGCCATGGACATGATCACTAAGTACATTGAAATCCCCGATCCCTTACACCCCGCTTTAGTACACTTTCCTATAGCGCTTATTATTTTGGCAACCCTGTGTGCCTTAATAGGCTTACTTCCCGGTAAGTTTTTTCCTCGCATGACAGCATTTGTATTAGTCCTGGCAGCTGTCGCCGCCCAGTACACATTGCAGGCCGGTGAAGATGCCGCAAATCAATTTCTTGCTGCTTATCCCTCTGCAGAAGCCCTCTTAGACGAGCACGCTCAATGGGCTCACTGGACCTACCGAGGCTCTTTTGCGGTGGCTTTATTAGCCGTTGTTTCCATGTTCATGTTAAACGTGAAAAAAGTTTCATGGCTCCTAAGGCTTTTAACCTTTGTCGGTACGCTCTTTCTTAGCTTTTCTGTCTACCAGACGGGTATGCACGGCGGTTGGATGGTCTACGGTAAAGCACTAAAATTATCCGAAGTGCCAAGTGATGCCACAGACGGTATGATTGTCCCCGTGAACGAGCCTTCCCAAAGCCATACTTCGTCCACAAGCCACAAGTAAAGTCATTTTCAAGTAACAAAAAAACTCGAAAACGATTTGTTTTCGAGTTTTTTTGTTTTTGTAAGGAGGTGATTTTACCCTAACTGACTCTAATAGATTTGGACTTTCTTTCCTTGGAATTGGTTAAGTTAATTTCCAGAATGCCATCCTTATACTGAGCCCTAAGTGAGTCCATATCCAGTTTGTTATTAACGCGTAGGCTTAATTGATAGTCCATCGCAGGAATCTCTTTATGGATCAATCTGTAATTATTTGAGGCGGGTTTAGATTTATTCGCGTTAAGATAAAGAATATTATTTTTTAACGTAAGCTCAATATCTTGCTTAGCGACACCCGGAAGGTGCACATTTATCTGAACTCCCTCGGGATGCGCCATGACTTCATAGTCCGGCTTCCTGAAGGCTGTTTGCGTTAGCGTTCTTTTTTCTTCTAGCAATGTTGTCATATGTTTCTAAGGTGAAGTTGTTACTTAATTTCAATGCGACGCGGTTTTTTGGATTCCATCCTGGGGAGTGTTAGGTGCAGAATTCCATCTTTTAGTTCAGCGGAGACGCGATCTTTATCAACATGATCGGGAAGAAGGATACTGTTTGAGAACGAACGCTCTTTGTGCTGTTTGAACCCCTTATCCTTTTGATCAAATACTTCTTGCGCCTCAACGGTGAGGGTATTTTCTTCCACAAAGATATTAATATTTTCCTTTTTCATGCCAGGAAGTTCCAATTGCGCATAGATATTGGAATCGTCTTCGTAAATATCAATTAGAGCGTGGCTTTGTCCTCGTGACTGTATATTGGATAGCTCATTTAGCAAGGTGTTGAAATTTTGAAAAGGATCCCAATTGCCAAAATTCAGGTTCTCCAAAATTCCACCTCTAGATTCAGATTTGATTAGATTACTCATATTAATTCATGTCCTTTCAATTCAAGTTCACCTGATTGTATTGCTAAAAGCGTGCCAATAATTTGGTTTCGCTAAGTTGTTCTAGTCGAAGGAATTAAAGATTGGTGAATTTAATTTCAGTACGAAAAAATGGCACATATTTTGTGGATCTGTGTCATTTTTTCTCGTTTTGCCCGAAGGCAGAGCTTTTAGTTGTAACTAAAAAAATTGGCGTCCCGTAGGGGATTCGAACCCCTGTCGCTGGAATGAAAATCCAGTGTCCTGGACCTGGCTAGACGAACGGGACATGCCATATAATGTAGAGAATCTTACGAAAAATCGTTTCTATTGCAAGACTTTTTTAACAAATTTATGTGACGAGTAGCGACACTTGAGAAAACACGTTGATAGTTAATGAAATAGGCGTGAAAATTTTTCCCGTACACGTGTATTTGACTTTTGTAATATATTCCAATAGCCTCATCTCTTATTTATATTATCACCGTAGACAGCTTCTTTAAGGCGAGGTAGCCTTGTTTACACATTTTCAAAATATCATAAGCATGAAATATATTTTTATAACAGGAGGCGTTGTATCTTCGCTAGGAAAAGGGTTAACGGCCGGGGCGCTAGGAGCTCTGCTAGAAGTGCGTGGAGTATCGGTCCGCTTACAAAAATTTGATCCCTATCTAAACGTAGATCCTGGAACGATGAGCCCCTTTCAGCATGGTGAAGTTTATGTTTTGGATGATGGTGCGGAAACAGACTTAGACTTGGGCCACTATGAGCGCTTTACCAATACCCAGCTAACACGCTTTAATAGCCTAACATCGGGTCAAATTTACGAGTCTGTCTTGCAGAAGGAGCGACGTGGAGATTATTTAGGTAAAACAGTCCAGGTGATACCTCATGTAACCAATGAGATCAAAGAACGCATTTATAAGGCGGGAGAAGGCGTAGATGTTCTTATTACTGAAATTGGCGGAACGATTGGGGACATCGAAGGGCTTCCTTTTATTGAAGCGATGCGCCAATTTGCTTTGGAGGTAGGAAAAGAAAATGTTTTATTTATTCATGTAACGTTATTGCCTTATTTAAAGGCTGCCGGGGAATTAAAAACAAAGCCCTCCCAACAGAGCGTGGCAAAGCTGAGAGAAATAGGCATACAGCCGGATATTTTGGTTTGCCGAACAGAACACTCCATAACAGAAGAGTTGCGTCACAAATTAAGCATGTTTTGTAACGTACCCAAGGAAGCCGTTATAGAAGAAAAAGATGTTGATTTTTCGATTTATGAATTGCCTATGAGGCTTCATGAAGAAGGCCTAGATAATCTTGTTGTGAAAATGATGCGTATGGATGCACCAGCTAAGCCAATTACTGTTTGGCTAGACGTTGTGCGTAGGCTGAAAAACCCAAGTTGCCACGTTTCAATTGGCGTTGTGGGTAAATATATAGAGCTACAAGATGCCTACAAGTCTGTGTATGAATCCTTAACGCATGCTGGAATTGGGCATGATTGCCGTGTTAATTTAGTGTTGATTGATTCCGAGCATTTAGAGTTGGGAGATGTCGAAAATTACTTTAAAGGACTTGATGGATTAGTGATCCCTGGCGGTTTTGGCGATAGAGGAATCGAGGGCAAGGTATTGGCAGCTAAGTACGCGCGAGAAAACAAACTACCTTATTTCGGCTTATGCTTGGGGATGCAAATCGCAGCGATTGAGTTTGCTAGAAACGTGCTTGGTTTAACGGATGCTAACAGTAGCGAGTTTGACGAAGCCACGAAGAACCCGATTATAGCTATAATGGAAGAACAGAAGGGGATTGCTGAGAAAGGGGGCACTATGCGTTTAGGCTCTTATGAATGCAAGTTAAAGGAGGGCTCCAAGGCTCGTGCCGCCTACGGAAGCGATAGCGTTCGTGAAAGACATCGTCATCGTTATGAATTTAATAACAAATATTGTGAAGCTTTTGAAAAAAATGGCTTTAACATTGTTGGTACCAATCCAAAGCGTAATTTAGTAGAGATATTGGAGTTGAGCGATCACCCATGGTATGTTGGAGTGCAGTTCCATCCTGAGTTTTTATCAAAACCAAATAAACCGCATCCGTTGTTTGCGAATTTTATTGGTGCCGCTATTGAACAGAAAAAGAAGTTAACAGATGTTGTACGATAAGCATAAATTTTTGTTAGTAGCAGGGCCGTGTGCGCTTGAAAGTAGTGAGGTATGCGAGCGTGTGTGTGAAACTTTAAAAGAACTGCAACATCAGTTTCCCGAACTGAATATTGTTTTTTCCGGTTCATTTGATAAGGCTAACAGAACATCTTTAAACAGCCCCAGGGGGCCAGGCTTAGAAAAAGGCCTTGAATTATTGAGATCAATGAAGGAGGCTTATGGCTTTCCCTTATCTACCGATATTCATTTACCGGAGCACGCTGCCAAGGTTGCTAAAGTGTGTGATGTATTGCAGATACCTGCCTTTTTGGCTCGTCAGACTGATCTGGTTGTAGCTGCGGCGAAGACAGGCAAGGTTGTTTCGGTGAAAAAAGGTCAATTTATGTCGCCTTATGAAATGCCGTATGTTGTGGATAAATTGGAAGAAAGTAATGCTCGTGAAATTTGGCTTATTGAGCGAGGAACAACTTTTGGTTACCAGAATTTGATCGTAGACATGCGCTCTTTTCCGATCATGAAAAGTAATGATTGTCCTGTTATTTTTGATGCCACCCATAGCGTACAGTTGCCAGGCGCGGCAAGTGGTAAAAGTGGAGGTGAACGGCAGTTTATAGAGCCGCTTACATTGGCAGCAATTGCCTCAGGAGCTCAGGGGCTTTATATAGAAACGCACCCAGAGCCAGAAAACGCTATTTCTGACAGCGCTACTCAGATCGCTACAGGAATGTTAGCCCCATTTATAGAACGTTGCTTGCGTGTTTACGCGGCCTCAAATCGCTAACAGGCTTTATTAACTCTCAGAGCGTTTCTTTTCCGTTGATTTCTCGCGGGAGGATACTATGCCCGTATAGGGAGTACTTTCATCTCGTTTTGCGTCTACAACAATGTGTGTTGGTATAGCCGCTGAATTTTTTTCAAAGTCGTGGTGAAAGCTAGTTCCTAGGGATTTTGCACCTTGTGAAACGATATCAATGTACTCTTTGCGGATGGCTGTTTCTGTGGTAGCTCTCAGGTTTTTGATGAAATATTCAGGTTTAGCGACATAGGTATAAACCGGGCCACCTGATATAAGCTTTTCTGTGAGTTTATGCGTTACCTTTATTCTGTCATATACGAGTTCTCTTTTATCAAATTCCCTAAGCTCTTTTTCTGAGACAATGAAGATTATACCGTTCACAACGGATTCTTCATTTTTTTCTATATTTAGATATATTATATTTTCTGGGTAAACTAATTTACCATCTTCTTCATAATAATATGTGTCATTGGGGTATCGAATACTCCAGGAGCGTTTCCATCCTTTTATTTCAGCTGGAATAAGCGGCCCATCGTAGGTGCGCCCCAATGTGCGTTCCATGCTGATTTTGTTTAGTAGAGAGCCGTAGGCGAAGATGGCATAGTGGTTTGGGGGGAGTTGGATGGTGGAGGAGGTTGGGGTTTTTAGGTATAAAGTTGCTATTGTAGCTATGGTTAAGAGCATAAGGGCCCAGCTCGATAGGTGTAGGATGTGGTGTCTTTTTTCGCGTCCGTTCATGATTTGTTTTGTTTAGTTATTAACAATATGTATTATGGTTTATTTTTTAAATATGTCAAATGTATATTATTTACATTATTTTTTATTGACTATTTGTTTTTTTATTGCTATTATCTATGTATTGTTAATAAAAACAATAAAATAATAAAGAGTATTAAGGTATGAATAATTTTTCGGCACAGGTAAAGTCAACAATAGGTGGATATGGTCTTTTTGGTAATTTGGTAAAGCCAAAGGAAGAGAAGAGTAACGGAGAAGGTGTTGTTGATGTCAACGGTAACTCAAGGTCGACAGAGGATTTGAAGAGTACGAAGAAGTACATGATTGATAATTACGGTTCTAACAACGGTGTTGTTGGTAGTGTGCGTGATTGGGAGGATTCTGTTGAAAAGAGTGGTTGTAACTGTAATTGCTGTAGTGGATGTATGAGCACTGTAAAGACGATTACTACGGCTCCATTTGTTCTGGCATATGAGAAATGTGTTCCGGAATCAGTAAAAGAGTTTGGGCAAAGGAACATTCAGTCTATTAAAGATGTTAAGCACTACCTTGTGGATGAAAATAATAATCTGGAGTGCACCGGCAATGTATCTACCATAATGGGTACCGTAGGGGGCGTTGTAGGAGGGATTTCACCTCTTTTGACGGGCGATTATATATCTATGGGTAGGTATGTATTTTACGGTAGTTTGGGTGGAATGGCCTTAGGTGGGTTCGTTGGTTTGGGGCTTGATATGGTATCTGAAGAGAATAGAGAGACTATAGAGAACTTTATCCCTAATAATCTTAAAATGAGCAGCAGAAGTGTTTCTAACTACTCTGCCCTTGGTAATAATATTGGTACTGTTATTGGTGGTGTTGCTGGATACGCCCAAGGTGGACCATTAGGATCCTATGCGGGTTCTAACATTGGTGGTTGGGTCGGCTCTATAGGGGGCGGTTTGATAGGAGCTGGAATTGGTTACTATAATGACCGACAAAGTATTCTTGTAGCAGAGTATGATCCTGAACAAACGAAAAAAGAATTAGATAATGTGTGTAACGAAGTTGTTATCGATATGGATAGCTTGGAGATGGACGATGATGGAAATTTTGTCACCGATCTTGAGGATTATAATGACAAAGGGATAAAAGAGAAGGTTATCTCATTAGAGAACAAACCAATATACGAAAGAAAACTTCAGGAATATAAGAAGAATAGCAGTTTGGATAACAATTTCCAAAATACAATTGAGTGGGGCTCGTTTGGAGAATCATTGATTGGCCTTGGACCTGTTTCGACTTTTTCGGTGAACGTATGGCCAGTGGATAACGTTTTCGTGTACCGCATTAATGCCTTAAATATGTTTGGATTCTTTGGTTCAATGGCGCTAGCGACGGCTCCAGCTGTCTATAACGTTGCTAAGAACTGTATTGTAGGGGCACCGAAGGAGGATGCGCCTGTTGTTGATGATAGCAAGGATAAGATTGTTATCGACATTATTGAAGAAGGTAAAGAATCGATTAAGGAGTCTTCTAATAAGGAGGGCTACATTGAGTTGGAAGACAACGTAGATACGAATTCGAGCGAAATCGTCATTGATATACTTGATGAAGATTCAGAATCGAATGTGTACGGCTATGACATGCAAGACGAGAAAAAGAAGAGTACCACTTGTAATATTCTTTAAGTCTTTATACCGGATCACAGGCTACAGTAAGATGCTCTTGAGTATCCAGTAGCACAGGACGGTGACGAGCGCCGCTAAGGGGACCGTGAATACCCAGGCGATCAAGATCTTGGCAAGGAGGCTGAAATTTAAGCCCTTCTTGCCCTGGAAAAAGCCGACACCGATGATTGAGCCCGTAGCGGCATGCGTGGTGCTGATAGGAATGCCCAGTATGGATGCAAAGACGACTGTAATGGCGGTAGAGAAATCGACACAAAAGCCTTTAGAGTTTGTAATCAGGGTGATTTTTTCCCCCAATGTGGCGATTACTTTATAACCAAGCGCGGCGGTACCAGTGGCCATGCCGATACCCCCGAGACAGAGGATCCATAAGGGAATGGTGATGTTATCAAAGTTAGCCGGAATGACTCCCATTTTCATGACCGCAAAGATAGCGAGCACAGGGCTGATACTGTTTGCAACGTCATTAGAACCATGTGCAAACGCTACAAAGCTGGAAGTACCGATTTGCAATTTGCGAAAGAGACGTTCCGTGCCCTTTTCACTGTTCTCCGCCCGAAGCGTCCAGAAGCCGATGAAGTAACGTGCCGTCAAATAGAAAGCGAAATAAAGAGCTAAAAAAAGAATAGGAATTTCCCAAGCTGATATTAAGAGATAAGCCTTAAGGGAAGATTTGTGGATAAGGGAGAAAGCGATGATTGCGCAGGCGAAGGCAAGGAAGCCGGGGGCGAACCGCACAAAGCGATCAATGATGGTTTTTTTGCCAGGTCGGTAGATGAACAGATAGATGAGCTTAATGGACCAGAAGGCTATGAAAGCGGCGATAAAAGGCGAAGCTACCCAAGAGATGGCAATGCCCGTTAAGAGAGGCCAGTTAACCGTTGAAAAACCACCGAGAGAAATGCCGACACCCGTCATCGCGCCCACAATGGCGTGCGTGGAGCTTACGGGAAGGCCTGTTAACGTAGAGACCAGCACAAAGAAACCGGCGGCCAAGAGACAAGACAGCATGCCAAGGATGTAGTGATCCGCACTGCTAAAGATATCCGGCTGGATGACGCCACCTACGAGTGTGGAAACAACCTTCGAGCCCAGGAGGACTGCCCCCACCAGAGTGAGTGTACTGGCGATCATAAGAGCCTGCCTGACCGAAAGCGCTTTTGAGCCTACGGCGGAAGCAAACGCGTTTGCGACATCGTTAGCCCCATTGCTAAAGGCCATGAAAAAGCCGCCAATTGCGGCGATTGCGAATAATACCCAGTTGTACTCCATGGAGGGGTTTTAGTGTTTTGTTTTTAAACCAGCGCTATTATCTACAAAAGTATAATAAATGCAAAGTGATTGTTTGAAAAATTTAAGCAAGGTTTGGGAAGCTTTGCTGTGGAGTAAGTTACTGCATTTTTATTTTATAGATGGCAAGGTCTGTGGCAATCACCTGCCATTGGCCATTGATACGTTTAAATACACGGATAAACTGGAAATTTTCATTGATTTTGTTTTTGCCCTGCTGTGCGGCAATATGCACATTTCCGATAGTGATGATGGTGTTATTAAACGAGCGGACGTAGATGGTAAGCAGATCGTACTCTGTGAAGCTTAGGTCTCCAGAGCGTAAGTCTTTGAGGAGCTGCTCTTGAGTGATCATGGCACCAAAAGGTGTTATGTAGACGGCATCTGGGGCAATTATTTTGGCGAGGTAAGCGCTATCAGCGTGACGATAAGCAGCGGCCAATTCCTCTGTGATGCTCATGATGGCGGCTTTATCTTCGAACTCACCCTCGTATCCAGAGGCATTTTGTGGGATAGCGGCGAGAATAGAGAGTTCCTTCTCTTGGAAATCTGCTACCAGTATGGGTTCGCTGGCTTGTATGGTGCATGCAGCAATGGTGAAGAGACCTAGCAGGGTAAGTAGGAATGGGGCTTTTGACATGGGCGTGATTCTACTAGAAATAGGAGTAAAAAGGAAGCCTTTTGTTTTGGCAGGAGGCGGTGCCGAAAGCCTGACGAAATTGGTAATAAGTTCGTTATTTCAGTTTTTTAAATTCGCTATATTGATTTTTTGTCTTGCGGGGTTTGGCTGGTTTTTTATATATAAGTTCGCTATAAAAGGGGTGGGTTTGTTTCACCTGGAACAAACCTTGCCAGCTCTGATGATCTTATGTTCAGTTCTTTAAATCAACGACAACTGGAGGAAATATTTTTGATCGAGACAGAGGAGCCGTGGTAGTTAGGGAAGCCAAGGGCATTCATATATTCGAGAAAAGGAGGAGGAGATTCTACTAAAGGGAGACGTTTTTTGGCACGCTCGCGGTTGATGCGCTTCAGCATGAGAAAGTCGAGTGCTGCGGGGTTGTTGCTAAGAAAGAGGAGAGGTTCTGTTTCGGTGTAATTGGCGTTAAAAGTAGTGCTCCCGATGTATTGGTAGCGCTCGAGGGTGAGGATTGTGAATGCTAAAGTATTTTTGAGCTCTGGGATGGCGGCGATTTCGGCGGCAGCGATGGAAGCCTGGGCTGGGTTGGTGAAGAAACGCGAGTTGTTGCTGACGTTCCATAGGGATATGTTTTGGACGGCACCCCCGATGCCCAAGGCTTCTGTGCTAGTCACCATAGGGAGGTTTATCCAAAAATCCACATTGAGAAACAAGACGGTGGGAAGGAAGCTTTTTCTGTCTACGCCAGTGCTCGAAATGTTGTTGGAGTAAGGGGAGAATACTTGGGAGAAAAGGTTAATTTCACGAGAAGGCAAGGCGTTTTCGTAGAACCAATTAACATCCCAGTATTTGCCTGAATCGAGCGCTAAAACGGGAGTGCCATCAAACGTTTTTCCGCCATCGCTCAGCGGAGGAAGGAAGCCAGCATCGCGCAAGTAGCGTGCATATTCGTCTACAATAAAAATATCCTTTTTCTCATAACCCTGCTCGATGAGGAAATCGATAACCGCTTCAACGAGGTTATGGGGTGTAGATAGCCCAGGGCCGGAACGCGAATAAACCTTAATGCCGACACGCTTATAGGGACCCGGTTTGAAGTGAACGTTATTTTGCTCTTCGAAGGTTCGGATGAGACACCTTGTAGCCCTTTTGTAATCCTGTTTGGAGAAGTTATCTAAGCTGAATTCGAGTATTTGAGAATGCTCTTGGGTGAGGGTATGCGTTTGTGCGGAAGCCAACAAAGGGCAACTGAAGATAAAAAAAATCGTCAAACAGCATTTTAGAACTTGCATTCTTTAATGGGGATAAGAGAGTGTTATAGAGAGTACAATGAAATCTGTAATAATCAAGTTAATAAATTTAAGTTTAATAGTGTGCCTGACCTTTGCCTGGACGGGGTGTCAACGTGAGACAGAGGAGGAGCGCCAGCAAAAAATACAATATTTGATCAATGAAGATATAAAAACATCTGAAAAATTTGTGAACGAAAAGCAGTACAGTAAGGCGATTACCCTACTGGAAGACCTGCATGAATCCTTTCCCGAGCACCCTGAGGTATTGGAAGCCTTGGCCTGGGTGTATTCGCAGATGGGAGACGTGGCGTTAGCTGGGTTTTATTACGAGCAATCGTATTTGGCAGATACAAGCCACATAGAATTTGCACTGTATGCTGGGGAAGCGTACGCGAAGTCTGAGAATTGGGAGACCGCGATCGAGTATTACCGGATATACCTTAATAAGGAGAGCAAAGACGCCCGTGCGTGGAAGTTGTTGGCATATGCTTACTTGAGTAGCGGGCACCCTAATTTATCCCTAGACGCTTATGTGCGTGGAGTTGAGCTTGAAGAAGAAGAACCTGATCTTGAAGAAAGTATATTTATAGGACGGTTATCGTATGAAGTGAAAGATTATATGAAAGCCAAGTATTGGTATAACCAAGCGTTGATACAAGATCCTGCGAGCGCGTATGCCTTGTTAGGCTTAGTGGATGTGGCTATCGCGAGAAAATCGTACACGCAGGCTGAGTATTATCTTAAGAAATTAGAAACGGCATTGATACCCGATGCTGAAGCAGCGAGACTTGAACAAGACAAAGAGATCCTTGCGAAATGGAAAGTTGAGCAAGAAGAACTCGAGAAGAGCCGCTTAGAGAAAGAAAGACTGCGCCTCGAGGAAGAACGCGCTAAAGCCGAAGCAGAAAAGAAAGCGCAAGAGGAAGCCCAGAGAGCGCTTGCTGAGAGTGAAGAAAGTAATGAACTTGGCGATGGCAAAGTTGAGCCTGAGACGGAATCGAGTAAGGTACCCGGAAGCGAAGTGGGCACTGCAGGAGGAGGCTATGTCCAAAAAAAGCCTGTAAGCGCGATTGATTATTATAAAGAAGCGAGCCGGTTAAGACGCGAAAATAAGTATAAAGATGCGGCGAAGCTCTACTGGAAATCGTTAACGATTGACGATACCGACGCGGACGTGTGGTATGAGCTTGCGGAAACCTATTTTGAGAACAAGCAATTGCGAGACGCGGAGATGACCGCATTGGAAGCGATTCGCAGGAACCCAAAAAATATATTATACACGTTACTTTATTTAAAAATAGTACAGAACGAGCGAACCCCGCAGTATTTTATGGAAGAGCTGTTAAAAGCGAGGGCGAATTTCCCGGGTTCACCAGAAATAACATTAGCTGTGGCAAAAGGGTATAAAGATATTGCGCACAATAAGCACAATGCGTTGCAGTTGTATGAATTATATTTAAAGCAAGCGCCACAATCTAACCAGAAGGCTGAAGTCGAGAAGACGATAGAGCAATTAAAAGCAGAGACAGGGAAATAGATGTCGTTTTTTAAACGAAGCTGCCTTGAGGAAATCAAGCTAAAGGTGTCCATCGTGGACGTTGTGGCTCCCTATGTGACCCTGAAGCAGACCGGGAGTTATTTTAAGGGATTGAGCCCCTTTAACCACGAGAAGACCCCCTCCTTTTTTGTGCACCCCGACAAGAACTTTTTCAAATGCTATAGCAGCGGGAACTCCGGGGATATCTTTCGGTTTATCCAGTTAAAAGAAAATTTGGCATTTCCCGAAGCGGTGGAAGTGTTGGCCAACCGCTTTAATATACCCCTGGAGTATGAAGACGGTCAGGATAAAGAAAGCATGTCTGAGCGTAAAGAGCTATTTGACATACACGAGATAGCCGCGGAGCATTATCGAAAAGCATTTTTAGCAGACACAAAAGAAGGTGCCTGGATAAGAAATTATTGGGAAAAAGACCGTAGTTTTTTATTGAATACAGCAAAAGAATACGGTGTTGGGTATGCGCCCCTGGATGGTCGTGATTTATTAAATGAGCTATTGGAAAAAAAGTTCTCGAAAGAAGCATTAACATCCTGCGGATTATTTTATACCGGAAAAGGGAACAATCGTCCTGAGAACTGGCACCCCAGATTTCAAGGACGGCTCATGATCTCTATAAAAGACATACAAGGGAGAGTGATAGCGTTTACCGGAAGGGCACTTGAAATTACCCCTGAAAAAGACCCCGCTAGAGATGCGAAGTATATAAACTCCCCCGAGACGCCCCTATTTTCGAAAAGCCATGTATTATTTGGCCTAGATAATGCCCGACAGCACATAGCCCAAGAGAACCATTTTTTATTAGTAGAAGGACAATTGGACGCGATACGATGTTGGGAAAAAGGCTTAAAGACAGCCGTTGCGCCCCAAGGAACCAGTATCACAATGGAGCAGATGGGCTTACTCAGACGATACGCGTCTAACATAACCTGTTTTCTAGACGGTGACCGAGCGGGTAAAAAAGCAGCCCTCAGGATGTTGCCCATGGCCATCAAAGCAGGCCTGGATGTTCAATTTTTGCCCTTAAAAGAACAAGAAGATCCAGATGCGTTTCTAAGCAGTTACCCAAAAGACGACATAAAGGCATACCTGGAAAAATCAGTTATCAGTGCGATGACCTTTGCTATTGGCATGTATTTCCCGAAAGACAGGACATTAACCTCAAGAGAGAAAACAGACGGAATAGAACAGTTATTCGAGATTATTACCTGTACGAATTCCGCTATCATGCAAGATGAGTATTTGGATGAAATATATAGGTTAACCCATATTAATAGGCAGACCCTGCAAGCGGACTTTCAGACATTTAAAAGAAATAAAAAGATCCAAAACGAGCCAGAAAATGCGTTATACACAACGGCGAAAGAAGTCATAAACACAGATTCCGGGAATAATGAGAAGTTGACAACCGTTGAGTATCAACTACTATTATTGATTTTGAACCAGGAAGAAATAGCTAAAAAAATAGCCGAGGTAGTGAATCCTGACTGGATAATGTCGAGTGACCTGTACGGGACCCTACTGAGACGGGTTTTGGCAGAAATTCGGGAAGGCGAATGGGACGGATCAGATAAAATGAATGATTTACTTGAAAATGACGCAGAAAGAGATATAATTTATTCATTATTGTTAGACGATCTCCCCTTTGATGAACCAAAAAGAACAGCAAACATGTGTATTAAACAACTGTATAAACAGTATATTCATGCGCGGCGTGACCAGCTTGACCAACGGATTGCAAATTTGGGTAATGGGGAACAAGAGGAAGTTATTAATTTACAGAATGAGCGTGTAAAGTTGAGGAAGGCGTTATCTGCGGCACCGGCAATTAAATAAATTTATTAAGATATGGCGAAAGCAAAAGAGACCAAAAAGAAGCAAGTAGTAAAAAAGAAGGCACCTGTGGCAAAAAAGACCGCAAAGAAGAGTGTCGTGGCGAAGGCAAATACTGCGAAGAAAAAAGTTGCTGTGAAGAAGCCTGTCGCGAAAAAGGTTGCGAGTGTAAAAAAACAGGTTGTAAAGAAGAGCGCCGTGGCGAAGCCCAAGGCTACGAAGAAAAAAGTTACCGTGAAGAAACCTGTTGCGAAAAAGGCTACCGTGGCAAAGAAAGTTGTGCGGAGTAAGGCAAAGGAAGTAGCGCGGGATAAGAAGGTGTCTGCGAAGAAGAGTAAAGTTTTGGAGAAAAAAGTTTCTCAATCGAAGAAGGTGGTTGCCAAGAAAGGCAAGGATACGAAGCCTGTGGTAGCAAAAAAGGTTACTAAGCCTCCGGTGCCAGCGAAGAAAGCTATTCAGGAGAAAGCGCACGATAAAAATAATAGTGCCAAGATGAAAGAATTTGATAACAAAAAGGCAAGTAAGAAGCCTTTTGTGGCGGCTCCTGTTGAGGAGAAGCAAAAGAAGGGGGATACTAAAGGGTTGGGTAATAAAGTGACTGCAAAAAAGATTGAAGTTGAGATTGAGGATGCTGAACGTGGTGACGGCGATGACGGTAATGATGGTAAGTTGAATGAGAAGATCAAGCAGCTGATTAGCCATGCGAAATCCCAGGGGTATTTGACCGTTCAGGATATTAATGAGTCCCTTCCAGAAGGGATTAATAATCCTGAAGAGATTGAGAATGTTATTTCTATTTTAGAGAATCTGGAAATTGATATTCTGGATACGGAAGAAATAGAGCATTACAAAGCGCGGATGCAGCAGACTGAAGATAAGATGATGAAGTCTGCCCAAGGGGATGTGCTTGATGATCCTGTTCGGATGTATTTGAAACAGATGGGCCAAGTACCTCTATTGACACGTGAGCAGGAGGTCGATATTTCCAAGCGCATTGAGAAGGCCGATAGTGATGCACAGACAGCTCTGTTTTCCGTGCCCTTGACGGCGAAGTTTCAGATTGAGCTGGCTGAAAAGTTGGCTAATCGAGAAGAGCGTTTTGACCGTGTTATTTTAGACAAGAAGATTGATAGCCGAGAGGAGTACTTTGAGACGCTCCCCAAGACGATTGAAGAAGCGAAAGCTTTGTTGATTAAAACAGACAAAGCATGGAAAGAACTTCAGGCGGCTCCGGTGAAGAGTAAAAAAGCAATTCAGACGCGTTATAATAAATATACAGAACAGTTAAAAGAAGTCCTCAAGAAATTTTACTTCAAGCTAAAAGTGTTTGAAGAGCATTTGGATAGCCTTGTGCCTGTTGTGCATGAGATTGAAGATGCTTATAACAAGATAGCGATCGCAGAGAAATCCTCATCAATTCGCGCGAAGAACATAGACGTTAAAGCCTTGAAAGCTAAATTGAAAGGGTTTGAAGCGGAGTACCAGATGGATCCCGAAGCGTTTGTGAAGATGATACGTTTTGTGCGCAAGAACCTGGCGGATTCTCACCAAGCAAAGACGGAGATGGTGGAAGCTAATTTGCGCCTAGTAATTAGTATTGCAAAGAAGTACACGAATCGCGGTTTGTCTTTCCTGGATCTGATTCAGGAAGGTAATATGGGCTTGATGAAAGCGGTGGAGAAGTTTGAGTATCGCCGTGGGTATAAGTTTTCAACGTATGCTACGTGGTGGATACGCCAAGCGATTACCCGTTCGATTGCAGACCAAGCGCGGACGATTCGTATACCGGTGCATATGATTGAGACGTTGAACAAGGTGATCCAGGTGCAGAAGCAATTGTTGCAGGAATTGGGGCATGAGCCGACTCCTGAAGAAGTAGCGGAAGAAATGGAAATGCCGGTTGAGAAAGTGCAATCTATCATGAAAATGGCACAACAACCGATATCCCTGCAGAGCCCAGTGGGGGAGAGCGATGATACGAATTTTGGTGACTTTATTGAAGACAAAGGCGCTGAGAACCCGTATGACATGACCGCCTTCAGTTTGTTGCGCGAGAAGATACTTGATGTGCTTTCCAGCTTGACGGAGCGTGAGCGTAAGGTGCTTTCCCTTCGATTTGGTTTAGCGGACGGTTATAGCCGGACGTTGGAAGAAGTCGGACAGCTCTTTAAAGTAACGCGTGAGCGGATTCGCCAGATTGAGGCCAAGGCTTTGCGTAAGATGCGCCACCCGACCCGTTTGCGCCAATTGCACGGTTTCTTTGAAGGTGATACGGATACCTCTGGACCTGGCTTTGATGCGTTTTCACAGAGTTAAACTATTATGAGACGAGCGGCACTGACATTTCTACTGGCTATTATAACCCAGATGGTGTGTGTTAATGCCGTTATTGCCGGCGAAAGAAAGTATACTGTAGTATTGCATAATGAAACGAGTATACCGCTTTTCCTTCAATTTGTAGATGTGGAAGAAAGCATTGAGACGGATGGGGCGCATAACAATCTTTATGAGGTTAGCCCCAAAACGGTCTTAACCCTATTTGACGGCGTGACGAAGGCGGAAATTGGTGGCCGCCAGTTGATGCAATTTGCTAATGTAGTGCCCTATTCGGCACCCGTAGACGAATGCCGGATACTCTTGTTTAATGAAACGAAAGGCAGCCTGATACGCTTTAGATACCTGAGCCCTGACGGCAAGGAATATCAAGTACAGTTAGCCTACAGAATAGAGAATAAGCGCATCGGAAGCGATGAGCGCGGGGATTACCACAAGACCTATTTTATTGTCTTTAATATGCTATAGCGGTGAAGGGGGTTGTTTAAGTTGCAGGAGGAGTGAAGTTTTATTCGAATTGCATGAATTTTTAATAAAAAAACTTGCAAAAAGATCTTAATGAGGGTAGAATAAAATAAAAAGCGAGGGCATGAGAACACGGGAGAAAGCAGTAGATGAGTTTAGAAAACATTTAAAAGAGGGGTGTGTGTATAGGCGTTCTGAAATGAGTTCTTGGTCTAATGCGGTGGATCGTCATTTAGCTTTATTGCAAGAGGATCATACCCTTGAGAAATTATCTGGTGGGCTTTATTTTTATCCTAAAAAATCTGTATTTGGTTTAACGAGGCCTTCAGAGGAAGCTGTTGTAATAACCTTTCTTAAGGATGATCGATTTTTGATAACGACACCGAATCATTACAACGCCCTTGGGGTTGGGACCACACAGTTGTACAATGAAACTGTTGTATACAACCGCAAGCGCCATGGCTTATTCAGATTTGGGAAACGGCAGTATCGCTTTGTGCGCAAAGATTATTTTCCACTACAGTTAAGCGAAGCGTTTTTGATGGTGGATTTGGTTGATAACCTTAACCAGCTAGCGGAGGAGAATAAGAAGGTTATACTTGAACGTGTTGCGGAAAAAGCAAAGGCATTAAATCGCAAGGAACTTTTGGTAGCTGTTAAAGAATATGGTGGTGTGCATTCCAAGAAGTTTTTTGGCAGCTTATTTAGTAAAGATTTGAAGCATTATGAAAGCCCCGTACTTGCATGAACATTCGGAGTTTTCGGATACAGGGGTAGGCCGAGCTTTCGGGAGATATTGAGCCGAATACAGGATAATATCGAAAGGCTGTAATAGAACTGCGAGTCACGAATTTTTTTGTGCTACACGTAGAGTATCAGTTTTTCGTCCTGGTTTTCAGTTTTTTTGATATAATCGGAAAACAAGAATTGAGGCGTTTGGCCATCATTGTTTTTGATGGATTTTATTTTATTCCACTCTTTATTGCTTAGGCCATATTTGAGTAGCACATTTTTAATAAAGTTTAAACTTTCGTGAGCAAGGTGAAGGGGAGTGTTGCCGAGGGTATCCTTGCATTGAAAGAGTGCACAGATAGCTGATATTGACATAATATTACTCTTGAGGATTCTTTCGAGAAAGTCTCCTCGGAGTTGGCCTGTTTGAGCGATGAGGTGGATGCCCTTTTGCTTTTTGTCTTTATCGATGTATAAATCGAAGATGGGCTTTGCGATTTCTTGAATATATTTGAGATTGGAGGAATCTGTTTTTTTTGAGAAGTCTTTTAGGATGTAAAACAGACTATTAACATCCCTATTTTTAATGATCTTAGCGAGAATGATCTCGGATGGTGTATTGATGGATGGATAAGTTTTGTTTGTGAAAAATTCGGATACGTCAAAAAAGATCTTTATTTTTTCGATGGGGAGATTTGCTTTAGGATAGAGCTTGAGAAAAAGATTTATTAACTTTGGAAACTGACGGTTTTCAACGGCTATATGGAGGGTGGATTTGGGATTTTTTTCTCCCCCCGTTACTTTTAAAAGACAAAATGTGTTGATGAACTTTATGTTTGAGGTGACGAAATCCATGCGGGATGGCGTGTAATAGAGTGTCTTAAGTGATTGAATAAGAGAGTTATTTTTTGCAGCTTTCTGTAAGGGATTATCCTTTTCTTGAGAGATGGAATTGCCGGAAGAAGAAATCTCAAGAGAGAGCAGAGCATAGATATCTTCATAATAGAAACCCAGGTCATGAAGCGATTGTAGAAAGGTGTGCAAGTAGCCTTTTCCTGCTTCGACATGCATGAGCTTTATGATTTTTTTAGTGAGCTCTTTATCCTTAAAGATCTCTTCAGGAATTTTTTTACCGGTGAGTTTTTGGAGCGATAGTGCATATGAGTTGTTATTGATTACCGTGAAGTTCTTTTTTTCGATTTGCTGCTTGTAGACTTTTTTAATCATAGGGCTATAGGGGGGTAAATGCGGGTGGCTTTAATCTATCATGATGGACATATTTTGAGGGAGTTGACAAGCGTGCGTTGTCAAAATAGAATTTGCAGCACGAGATATGTCGAGCGGCTGGATATTACTAAAGTGTTGGGTGATTGGGATAGCGATTGCGGCACCCGTTGGGCCAATCGGGATGTTGTTTATACGCAAGACCCTAGAGCTTGGCGTTGCTGGAATGGTAGGAGTTGGCTTGGGGGCTGCGATGGCGGACATAGTCTTTTGCATAATTGTGGGAGGAGGGCTAACAACGGTCTCCCTGTTTTTGAACGATTATTCTCTTTATATAAAGCTTATAGGCGGGCTAATCTTGTTATACTTGGGTTTTAGGGAATGTATTAAGATAGAAAGAGTGTCTGCGGGGGTAGTATCGAGGCGGAAAGTGATTCTCACTTTAGTGCCCCTGACCTTTGTGTTAACGCTTTCTAACCCGGTTGCGATATTTAGTTTTATAGGTGTGTTTTCAGCGGTTGGGCTAGTGGGATCCACCTTATGGGATATGGTTTGGATGGTTTTGGGGATATTTCTAGGTTCTCTAAGTTGGTGGGGAATATTGGGCATTATTACCTTTAGTTCGAAACGCTTTATGTCACAAAACGCGCTACGAATGATTAAAATTGTGTCTGGGATCGTATTAATCAGCTTTGGGCTGTGGGCAATTGGAACCGTCATTTGGCATAAAGGAGCATTGTGATGTTGGCTTGTTGTTACAATAGTTGTTATTTGTAAGATTCTCGTGTTTGACAGTTTAGGGGAAATGCGTATAATCAGTATCCCTTATGCCAGAGTATTCTAATTTTAAGTTTGAAATACAAAACAGAGATAGCGAGAGCAAGGCGCGTTATGGTGTTTTGAAGACACCGCATGGTGATTTAGAGACACCGAACTTTATCTTTTGCGCGACCAAAGGGGCGATGAAAAGCGTGACAACGGAGCATCTAAGAGCTGCCGGCGCTGATATTATTCTTTCTAACACCTACCACATGTTTGTGCAGCCCGGGCCTGATCTGGTTGCTAAACACGGCGGGTTACATAAGTTTTTGAACTGGGATAAACCCATGTTGACGGACTCTGGCGGCTTTCAGATATTTAGCTTGGGGCACGGCGGTGTAGCCTCTGAGATTAAAGGCAACCGGCAGTTGACTTCTCAGAAAATGCTCAAAAAAATTGACGAAGACGGCGCGATCTTTCGTTCCTATGTAGACGGTACGATGCATCGATTGACGCCAGAGCTGTCTATTGATATACAACGTAAGCTTGGCGCGGATATTATTTTAGTACTAGATGAGTGTACGCCCTTTCACTCGGATCGTAGATATACGGAACGTTCGATGCAGCGAAGCCATCGTTGGGAGAAAAGAAGTTTGGAAGAATTCATTCGTGGGGACAATGGTGCGCAGTGCTTGTACGGGATTGTGCAAGGCGGCATTTATCCTGATTTGAGAAAAGAAAGCGCTTCCTTTGTGGCTAGCGAAGATTTTTTTGGACAAGCTATTGGTGGGAGCCTAGGAGGCGGCAAAGAACAGATGTTTGACGTGGTCTCCTTTACAACGCCATACCTGCACCCGGATCGCCCAATACATTTGCTGGGCATTGGTGGTATTAGAGATATTTGGAATGGGGTGGAACAGGGGATTGATACGTTTGATTGCGTGCACCCGACCCGTTTGGCAAGACATGGGGGTGCTCTCGTACACCCTGCTATGGGAGAAGGTAAAGAGCATATCAATATTAAGAATGCTCGCTTTAAGGAAGATCTAGGGCCGATCGAAGCTGGGTGTGATTGTTATTGCTGCCAGAATTTTACACGAGCTTACGTGCATTACCTGTTTCAGGCAAAAGAGCTGATCGGGGGGACGTTGCTGACGATCCATAATATACGCTTTATGTGCCGTTTAGCAAAAACGATACGAGAAGCGATTCGCAATGGGGAGTTTCAGGCCGTTAAGAAGACCTGGATGTAGGTTGGCTGAATCGACTGTATTTAAAATAAAGAATAAAAAAAGCGCCCGAAACTATCGGACGCTTTTTTGTTTTATAAAAGAGAACTTGTATCTACAAGAGCTTATTCTCCTTGGTTCTTCTCTACGATATCGAAAGCATCGCTGAGGCTTGTGAGTTCGTCTTGCTTAATTTTGTCATAAGCAACGATTTCACGAGCGAGCTGATCGGTATTGTAAGAAGCAGCCTTGATGGAGAGGCCGATACGGCGTTCATCTCTGTCGATCTTGATAACACGGGCTGTCACTTCTTGGCCAACGCTGAGAACATCTTTGATCTTTTCAATGTGTTCTTCACCGATTTGGCTGATGTGGACAAGGCCATCGATATCATTTTTCAATTCAATGAAAGCGCCATAGGCAGTGATCTTAGCGACCTTACCGGAAACGATATCACCGACCTTGAAGTTCTTTTCGATGTTTGACCAAGGATCTTCGTGGAGTTGTTTAACACCAAGAGAGATACGTTGTTGAGAAGGATCTACGTCTAGGACGATCGCTTCAATTTCGTCACCCTTCTTGAGGACTTCACTTGGATTGTTGATCTTACGAGTCCAGCTCATATCGGAGACGTGGATCATACCATCGATACCTTCTTCGAGTTCAACGAACGCACCGTAGGTAGTTAGGCTGCGGACTTTACCGCGAACACGGGCACCTGCTGGGTAGTTGTGTTTTGCCATTTCCCATGGGTTTGTTTCAAGTTGACGGATACCAAGGGAGATCTTTTGCTCATCCTTTTGGATACCGAGGACGACAGCGTCCACTTCGTCACCAATGCGAAGGACTTCGCTTGGTTTAGTGATGCGCTTTGTCCAGGAAAGTTCTGTAACGTGTACGAGACCCTCAACGCCTTGTTCGAGCTCGATGAACGCGCCATAAGGAACAAGGTTAACGACTTTACCGTGTACATGCGCACCAATTGGGAATTTCGCTTCGATGTGCTCCCATGGATTGGAAGTGGTTTGTTTAAGACCGAGGGAAACGCGCTCGCGATCGCGGTCGATTTCGATGATAATGACGTTGATTTCTTCGCCCACCTTAAGCATTTCACTTGGGTGAGAGATACGACCCCAGCTCATATCTGTGATATGGAGGAGACCATCGAGGCCATCGAGATCGATAAACGCACCGTAGTCAGTGATGTTCTTAACGGTACCACGGCAAGTTTCACCCACTTTAACTTCATCGAGAAGCTTACGACGTTTGACCTGACGTTGCTCTTCGATGAGCTCACGACGGGAAACGACGATATTTTTGCGATCAAGATTGATCTTAAGGATTTTAAAGTCGTACGTTTGGCCGACGTATTGATCCAGATTCTTGGGAGGTTGGATATCGATTTGAGAAGCAGGAAGGAAAGCGTCTACGCCGATGCTGACGATTAAGCCGCCCTTGACCTTGCTTTTAATGCGGCCGGGGATAATGGTACCCTCTTGGCATTTATTAAGGATATTCTCCCAATTCTTTTTCTGTTCTGCCTTATCGAAAGAAATAACGGGATAACCGTCTTTGTTTTCAATCTTTTCCAAGAACACTTCGACATCGGAACCGATGGATAATTCGCTTGTGTCGATGAATTCGTGCGCAGGGATGATACCCTCTGATTTGGCACCGATATCAATAACGACTTCGTTTGGGCGAATTTCTGTGATTGTTCCTTTGATTATGGATCCCTCTTTTAGGGCTCCGATTCCGCTCTGTTTGAGCAGTTTTTCCATTATAGAACTCATATGGAATTTGGTTAGTAGTTAATGTTCTTTGTTGCGACTCATTTCACCGTGAAATGAACGAAATTCGATAATGCTTTGGATTTGAGGAAATTACAAGTGAAAAAAGCTGGTGCGTGGGTAGTTTTTTTTGAATAAAAAATGGCTAAACTCAGAGGTGAAGTTGCCTTTATTTTTTGCCCCACTTCATGCCAAAGAAGCCCTTCTTATAGCGTTTGGATTTGGCAACGATGAAGATGTAAAGGGTTGCTAGGAAGAGGATATTGCCTACGCAGAGCCAGGCAACTGGATCTGGTTTTTGGCCGTTGCCACCGAAGAGATCTACGATGCGGTGGTCTATGCCTTGTCCTCCTAGGCCTAGGGCGTCTAAGAGAACCCATAGGACGAATACCGTTAAGAGGAAAATAGGGCAGATGTATTTGAAAATCGGGTAGAAAAATTTAGGTATAGGGAAAGCGGAACCGCGGTTCGCTTCTTTCATGCCTTTTTTGGCGCCCATGCCCCAAGAGAAAGTGATGATTTCAAATGTTACCATGACGAACATGAGGAACGTTATCCAGAAGTCAAAGGTGTCCAATGCCTTAAGCCCTTTGGTGTACCAGAATACGATGCACGCGCTTGAAGCCGTGATGGCAAAGAGTAGAGCGATTGTACGCTTATGCCCCCAGCCTAGAACTTCTTGAAGAAAGGCTTTACCAGGTTGAAGCATGGCTAAGGTGGCGGAGACGGATGCTAAGAAAAGGAGGAAAAAGAAGAGAAAGCCGAAGAGTTGCCCTAGGGGCATTTTGGCGAAAACCATAGGCAGGACGTTGAAACCTAGGCCAAATGTGCCGGCGTTTTGAACACTAGCCGCTCCTAGGAATGCAAACCCGGCAGGAATCGTCATGAGACCGCCCAATGCTACTTCTGAGAACTCATTGGCGCTTGTGGAACTGACGTTGCTGAGAACCACATCATCGTCTTTCTTCATATAACTGGCGTAGACAATGATTAAGCCTGCGCCGAGACAGAGCGAGAGAAATATTTGAGAAGCCGCGGCTAACCAGAGACGTGGGCGCTTGAGTTGATCCCAGATAGTAGTCTCCTCAATTTTGTAGGAATCAGGGCTGGTTGCTACCAGTGTTTGAGCATCCTTTTGGGCGATTTCGCCGATTACCTGATATTGGTTTTCCCATGTGCTCTGTTCTGTATTCCAGGATTGTAAAACAGCTTTATTGGGATTCCACATGAAGCCGAGGCCATTGTTGATATTGTTTTCAGGGGTTTGAGGATCAGGAGTACCCAGTGTAAGGACTCGTATGGTAATAATGATTGCGATGAAAATGAGCAGTGGGATAGCGCGTTTGGTAAAGAATTCTATGCCCTTGGAGACCCCGCGAAAGATAAGAAAAAAGTCTATTATAAAGGCGATGAGAATATAACCTCCTACCTTTTGCATGCCAAAGCCAAGTGCGGAGCCGTCTTCATGCACGCCTACGAAGTTTTCCCAGAAAGTTTGGGCTTCGGCAATGTTTTTAAAGTCGAACATACCAAAGAGGTAATTGACTGCGTAGCCCAAGCACCAGGCTTGTATGTAGACATAGTACGTGAAAATACCTAGGGGGATAATAATGGCGAGGATACCAAAGTATTTAGCAAATGGGCGCCCCCAAATAAGATTAAATACGCCAGGGGCTGCTGAGAAACCCTTTTTGCCGCCGAAACGCCCCATAGTCCATTCTGCCCAACCGATCGGGAGACCGATGATGAGTAATGAGACGAAGTAGGCGATCATGAAGGCACCGCCACCGTATTGGGCGACTTGCCCGGGAAAACGAAGAAAGTTGCCTAAACCAACCGCGCCACCGGCCACGGCCATAATGACTCCTATTTTAGAGTTCCATGAGTCTTTTTGTGACATGCCTTAATCGTGTATATTATTATATTTTTTTACTCTGGAGACGATGATGGAAAGCAAGAGAATGAGGCCGATGAGTATACCTATACCCATCCAAGCAACCATGTTAGGTTTTTGAGTGCTGCTGCCAAAGAGATCTACGATATGGTAGTCTATTCCCGTGCCACCTGCTCCAAATACGTCTAATATTAGCCAGAAGAGGAAAACGGTTAATAAAAACAGAGGAGTAACATATTTTATAATAAAACGGAAAATTCTAGGGACTGGGAAAGCCGCGCCACGATTTGCTTCGGCTAGAGCCTTATCTATGCCGAGGATCCAGCCGAAGAGAATGACCTCGAAGCCCGCCATGAGGAACATTAGGACGTTTGTTACCCAGAAATCTACGGTGTCCATCGCCTTTAAATCTTTAGTAAACCAGCATATTACCAGAGCGGCAGCAGCGGCGATTATTGTTAGCAGGCCTAGTGAACGCTTGCGGCCTGGCGTAATGGTTTCTCTAAGGAAAGATAACGCAGCCTGGAGCATAGCGAGGGTGCCGGAAATAGAGGCCAAGAAAAGTAAGAAGAAGAAGAGGAAACCGAATAAGTGGCCCATGGGCATTTCCTTAAAAACCATCGGCAGGACATTGAACCCGAGCGCAAAGATACCTTGCCCGGCGACCCCGGCGGCACCGAAGAAAGCATATGCGGCGGGAATGGTGATCAGCCCCCCGAGGCCTACTTCGCAAAATTCATTAGCGCTCATGGAAGTGAGGTTACTTAATACGACATCATCGTTTTCCTTCATGTAACTGGCGTAGACCAGGATTACTCCCGCACCGATGCAGAGTGAGAAAAATATTTGCCCTCCAGCAGCTAGCCAGAGTCTAGGCTTTTTGAGTTGGTCGACTACCGTTTCCTTTTTAAATTGGTAGTGCTCTGGGTTGTTTTGAACCAGACGCTCGGCGTTTGCTAACTCGGTGTCGCCAATGATCTGGTTTGTGCTGATCAGCGAGTTGTCTGATGGATCAACTGTTTGCAGAAATAGCTTGGTGGGATTCCACATGAAGCCAAGGCCGTTGTTAACATTGTATTGCGGGTTTTCTGCGACTGGAGTACCTAGCGTCAGTACTCTTATTAATAATATAATGGCTAGAAAGATGAGCGTAGGGATAGCTCTCGTGGTGAAGAATTCTATGCCCTTGGAAAGCCCCTTACAGATGATGATAATATTAACGGAAAATGTGATGACAACATATAGACCGAAAGAATCTATACCCCAGTGGGTGACGGCACCGTTATTAGCCGCGCCTACGAAGTTTGCCCAGAATGCTGAAGCGGAGTCGACATCTGTAAAATTGATTTTGCCGGCGAGAAAGTTAGCGGCGTATCCCAAGCACCAGGCTTGCACATATATATAGTAAGAGAAAATGCCGATAGCGACTACGGTGCCGATGACCCCGAAGTATTTAGCTAAACGATTCTTCCATATGGTCGAGAATATGCCAGGGCAGGCAAAAAAACCTCTACGACCTCCGTGGCGCCCAATTGTCCACTCAGCCCAGCCGATGGGTAAGCCGATGATGATGAATGAGACAAAGTAGGCGATCATAAACGCACCGCCCCCGAATTGGGCAACCTGGCCAGGAAAACGAAGGAAGTTGCCCAGGCCCACTGAACCGGCGGCAACTGCCATAATAACGCCTATGCGAGTGTTCCAGCTTTCTTTACTCATGTCTTATATGTTTTTGTAAGCTTTTGCTTTATAGGTAAATATTCCGTAAATGATGAAAAGGGTAACTATGTTGGCTATGCCCAGCCAAGCGATGATGTTGGCCTTGTGATCCTTACTGCCGATTAAGTCCACGATATAATAGCTCAAACCATTACCACCGATGCCTAGCACGTCTACTAAAACCCAGAAGATGAATATACTGAGCATGAAGATAGGGCAGATGTATTTAGCGATCGGTATAAAGAGCTTTGGAATCGCAAACGCTGCGCCACGGTTTGCTTCCTCAAACCCACGACGAACCCCAAAAGCCCAGGAGAAGAGGATGATCTGAATCGTTGCAAAGACGAAGATCAGGAAGTCGCCTACCCAGAAGTTTAAAGTATCCATGAGCTTGAGATCCTCTGTGAAGAAGAATACAAGTGACGTACCAATGAGTGTTATAGTAAAAAGCAAAGCTAGGCATTTATTTCGGCTCCAGCCCAGGGACTCTTGAAAGAAAGCGAGACCCGGTTGCAGCATGGAAAGAACACTCGATACAGCCGCAATAAATAGTAAAAAGAAAAAGAAGAAGCCAAAGACCCAGCCAAAAGGCATCTGGCTGAAAACCATCGGCAGGACATTGAAACCGAGTCCGAAGACCCCTTGGCCGACCATGCCAGCTGCTCCTAGGAAAGCGTACCCTGCAGGGATCGTGATAAGCCCTCCAAGCGCAACTTCGCAAAACTCATTAGCAGAAGTAGAGGTGAGGTTACTTAAGACAACATCATCATTTTCCTTCATATAGCTTGAGAAAACAGTGATGACACCTGTGCCCACGCATAAAGATAAGAATAGCTGAGAAGCCGCTGCGAGCCAGAGTTGAGGGCGCTTTAGTTGAGTTAAAAACGAAACTTCTTGGAGGCGGTATTGGGTGGGGTTAGATTGGACTAGGGCTTCTCGTTTAGCAATGTCTGCAGAACCGATCACCTCTATTTTGTTTTCCCATTTATTTTGCGCTGGTGAATATTCTTGGAGAACGGTCTTATTGGGGTTCCACATGAAACCCAGACCATTGTTGATATTATTGTCCGGCTTAGCGGCATCCGGCGTACCCAACGTGAGAACGCGGATCACAATGATGATACCTAAAATGATTAATATCGGCATGGCCCATTTGGCAAACAACTCGATGCCCTGCCTGAGACCCTTGTAGATGAAGAAAAAGTTGATCGCTAGGACGATGAGCAAATAACTGCCCACGTGTTTGAGATCAAAAGACAAGGCGGCACCATTTGAGCTGATGCCCACGAAATTTGCCCAAAACGACTGGGATTCTCCTATAGAAGTGAAATTGAGCCCATTGGAAAGAAAATTGACGGCATAGCCCAAACACCACGCTTGGACATACGTATAAAACATATAAACAACCGTAGGGATGACGACCCCTATAATGCCCAAATACTTAGCCATCGGGTGCTTCCAAATGGCATGAGTGATGCCCGGGGAAGACCTAAACCCCTTTTTGCCGGCATAACGCCCCATAATCCACTCACCCCAGCCGATCGGGAGGCCAATGATCAGGAAGGAGATAAAATAAGCTAGCATGAACGCCCCTCCACCATATTGAGCCGCTTGGCCGGGGAAGCGCAAGAAGTTGCCCAAACCGACAGCACTACCCGCTACGGCTAGAATGATACCTAGTTGGGAACCCCATCTTTCTTTATGGCTCGAATGTGGCATATTTGAGAATAATTCTTTGCCAGAATGCCCGAGCGGGTGAGATTATTCAAGACTTAAGATGGGATGGGTTTTAGCGGGTAAAATGGATTATATAAGGTGCAATAAAAAGCGCCTTTCCGGTTTGAAAGACGCTTTTTATTGTGTTTTTTAAATCAATTGTCTGTATTAAAGATCCTCATCAGTAGATCCCTTGAATCCGAAAAGGTTATATATGTTTTGTAACATACTGGGGCTTTCCGTCTTTGGACTATTGCTTTGAGATGAAGGAATTTCAATTACATCGTATTCTTCGAGCATTTTGTGGTCTTTTACTTCTTGGTTATGCTGCTGGCTTTTAATATTGCTGTTCGCTAATTGAGCCTGTATTGATGTTTCTTCCTGTAGCGTATTAACTTCCTTTAGGAGTGTTTCCAGTTCGTTTTTTAGGCCTTTGTCTGTGATTTCCGTAAGGTGTTCTGATATTATTCCGTGTAGGATTTTTGTCTGTTCGTTTGTTGTTATTAGGTGATCCGGATCTAATTTGCTGAAAGGGTTTTTGGAAGCTAAATCAGTTTTGTACTGATTTACTGTTTCCGTATGTTTTTCTACCCGGCCTTTGAGTAGTTTAACGGTCTCGGTGTCGAAAGAATGTTGTTTAATCTCGCTTGCATATTTTTGAGTCGCTTTCGTTCTCAGATTGTCTAGTTTGTTAGTTAGCGGAATGAATACTTTAACATTCACAGACAGCAGCTCATCACTTAATGAATCATCGACTTTGGTCGATGAATATAATATGCTTATACTGGACTTTAATGTACTTATTTCCCTATAAGCCTCCATATCAAAAGAATTACTCAGCCTGCTTTCTAAATCGGATACTTTCTGTTCGTAGTTTTCTAACTGTTCTTTATAGCTATCGAGCGGCTTTCTTAGTTCAATCTCTTTATATATCGAGCTTGATTGAAAATCATCAATCACTTGGAAAACATAATTCTTAACATTTTCCTGCTTTTGTTCTGGTGTTTGTTTTATATCCTGTACAGTGGTATTTGTTGTTACTGGATCGGTGGGCTTGTTTTTAACCTCCGTAACCGTATTGAACGTAGTTGAGCCTATTTTAGCTTCTCCCTTACCTTTCTCGGCGGTTTTCGTTTCTTTCGGTGTGGTTTTAGGGAAGACGTTTTGTTGCAAGTTTTTGAATAGTTTGTTCATTTCTTTGATGGTTTTTTGTTAAATTCCTTTTTTGAAACGGATTGCCTGTATGTACTTTTCTTTTTTATTTTAATTATAACTTAAATTTAGTCCATATTTTGCTTTTTTCAAATTACTGATGCTTTTTTGATATTATAATCTAGGATATATTAAATTAATTATTTCCATAAGTTTTAATTGGTAACGGCCAATTTTGTACGTATTATTAGACGGTGATCCTTTCGCTAGGGAAAGACCATTTTTTTTTGGGGAAAGGCTTGACTTGAAAAAAAATGCTGCTTTAATGATCAACGTTGAATGCACTGCCCGATGGTGTAATGGTAGCACAGCTGTTTTTGGTACAGCTTGTCGAGGTTCGAATCCTTGTCGGGCAACCATTTTATGAATTTTTGTTATGGACCCCTTCCTCATGTTATCCGCCCTTGCGCCCTGCTTTTTGATGGGGATATGTTGGAATCGTAAGTGTAGGCCTTTAGCATTAGACGAGATACTTGAGGGGTATTATGCGAGGCAAGGGGGGATTGACCACCTGAGTACGATTACGAGTATGCGGGTTGTTGGGGTAAATCATACTCCGGATAATGAGCCTGCGGAGTTTCATTTATATAAGAAGGCGCCAAACCGCTCTTATTTGGTGATTAACCCGAAATCGCCCACGGAACAGGTAGTGATGGCATTTAATGGGGAGTATCCTTGGATGAAGGAAGGGTTTGAGGCTCCAGAGCTTATGCCGGAGGTATCTGCACAGATATTTGTACGGGATGCTCCTATTTTGAGCCATTTGGCACATTCCTACAAGCGTGGGATACGCCTAGCACTTGTTGGGGAAACGATGATACGTAAGGAGTACTGTTACCAAATTAATGCTACATTGCCGGATGGGGCTGTTATTGAGTATTATATTGGGCGTGATGATTTTTTGGAGAAGAAAATTGCGCATGAAATGACGGTGGACGGGCAATTAGAACGGCACGAGGCGTATTTATCTCAGTACGGCGTTGTTGGAAAACTGCTTCAACCTTTTTTGATTGAGACATTTGTGAATAATGGATCACATTCAGCGATAGAGGTGCGTGAGATGCAGATCAACGTGCCCATTGCGGATGATTTATTTGAGCCTGAGGTGTCTCTTGCTGGACCAGTTAAGAGCGGTAGATAAGCGTGTCGATTGTTTACGATTTCTGATTATTTTGGATAATGTGCCTTATTTAAGGATACTGCTTGCTGATTAGATAGAGTTATCTTTATTTTAGATTTTATCTGTATATTTTTAGTTTTTTATTTACTCATCTGGTAATTGTGTATACGATCTGCAGATAAATTGTTCTTTATGGGAAATATAAATAATAACTATCATTTAAGTAAAAGTAATTATAGAAAAGAGGAATCAACCGAAAACGGTTTTTTTGGATCATTTTATAAATGGACCTGCGAGACGTGTAGTTGGATTGTTAGCGGGAAGGAGATTAGCAAATCAGAAGATTCGGTGTACACTAGATTTTTTAAGCAAATTGCCGTGATTAGGGACACGGAGTTTGTGCAAGGCGTTATTGAAAATGAGAAAGCTGGGATTGACGAAATACTGAAAGCGTTGGATTTATTGGCGAATGGCGAAACAAAAGTTAAAGAAGAGAAAGAATGTGATTCGTTTAAAAGATTGTTAGAAAAACGGTTAGATGAAGAAGATCGAGTAAAGGCGAGTTGCGATAATTTATTTAAAGATGCCTGTGAGCGAGGGTTAGAAGATGGCAATAATGGGTGGTATCGCAAGAATATTGATAAATGCCCCGGGTTGAGTGAACGCTTTTTTGACAAATACTTTGAGGAATTGGTTAGTTTGAGTAGCGAAGAACGGGCAATTCGCTTTAAAGAGATGGGACTAAGCTCAGATAATATTAAGAAAGCAGAGAGTATTTTTCAATATGAGGGCATAGATGCTTGGAGGTTTTTTAAGTACATAGGGCTTGAAGAGAGTGAGGCACAGCATTGGGAAATGAACTGGTTGCAGAAGCTAGGGAAGTTTGCTTGGGACAATAAAGGGAAAATTATTTTAGGCTATGTTTTTACACAGATACAGCCCGTTGAGACTGTGCTGACGAAAGGATGGCATAGTGACGGCAACCAGTTTAAACGCAATACAGGTAACGGAATCGATGAGCGAGGCCTGGTGAAGCTTGAGCAGCGAGAGATACAGAAAGATGTATGTGTATCTTTAAATTCTTTTGAGCAGAAGTTTAGGTGGGAGAAACCAGTTGAGGGTAATCATTTATCCATTGCGAGCAAAGAGGAGATGGAATGGTTCTTGGAAGTAAATGATTTGCCGAAAGATTTTTTAGAAGCTGGTTGGTATCCTAAAGATAACGCCAAACGAACCCAGTTGATACAGGCCGCATTTGAAGCAGCGCAACATGAGGGGAACTGGGATTATTTAAATTATTTTGTTAAACAGCCGCTTTATACACACGAAGTTAAGAGTTATATATTCTACCAAACACGGTTAGGGATTCCACGTGAGTTGGAATCTTTTCTAGCTCAGAATGTTGTTGAAACATGGTGTGAAAAGATGGGCTGGAGTAAGGAGTATTTGATTTTTGGCTATGCATCTATAGAGAGAGCTATACGAGATAAAGACCTGCCGCGATTGAAAGTGTTATTGGAAAAAGAGGACGTGAGCATCGCGCATAAAGAAAAAGCAAAAAATATTTTAAGAGATACATTTTATTCGAAAGATGCCCGTATGTTGAAAATGGTGTTGGCAACAGGTTGGGTGCGAGAAGGTTGTAAAATATCAGAGTTGATGAAAGATCTATACGAGTATAAGCCCGAATTTAAAGAGGTTTATGTTGTGATATTGGAATTAATGAAGAAAGAAGACAGTCTGTCGCAAGAAGAATTAAAACGATTTCATAATCTATTCTTGCATGGAAAGGATGTTGATTTAATTGAAATGCTTATTGATGCTGGGCTAGATGTGACTATTACTGGCAGTGATGGTAATAATGCGATTTTCGAAGAATCACTTCTTTGGAGAATAAACGATTTTGAAGTGTTTACCGAAAAAGAGCAAAAGCGGTATATAAGCTTGCTTTTGAAGTCAGGGGCAAGTGTTGTCAACAAGATTGGGAACGAAAGTAGAATATTGAGTAACATAGTTACGCTCTACGAGAAAGCGCCTTGGTTGTTAGAATTGGTATTAAAATATGAGGATAAGAAGCTATTGGACAATGCCTTTGGAATGATACATTATCAGTCTATTAGTAGTTTTTCTAATGATGCCTGTTTAAGCCTTTTTATCTTCTGTGAGAAAAATGGATTCAAGCCGTGGGAGTGGAATAGTTATGATGTAAACGCATTGATGGATGAGCTTGCGAGAAGTAATATGCGTGTTGATGTTGTACGCTATCTGATAGATAAGGGATCAAAATTTCCAATAGATCTGTTTAGGCTGGTTTCAAAAGCAGGATTAATTTCACCTGAATTCACTAAGTTAAAAAGCAATTATGATGCCGTAATCAAGTATCCAAAAAAGTTAATAATTACTGTGGGGGATGTGGGGAGCAAAACAAATGAGGAGCTGAAGGCAATTGTTTTTCATGCGATTTTGGATAACAAGAAAGATGTCTTTATGGCAGCGCTTGCAAAATTAGGAGACATAAATTTTCAGGATAAAAAAAAGTTAACCCCGTTGCATACTGCGATATTAATGGGGCGGGTAGAATACGTGGAACTATTGCTGGATAAGGGCGCAAGGACAGATATCAAAGATGTCGATGGTAGGATGCCGTTGGTGTATGGCACTTCGTTGAGCCAAGGTATGGATCTAAAACTGTTCAAACGATTGGCAGGTGGAATAGATCTCCTAACCTACAAAGATAGTCTAGGAAATACGTTTTTGCACTACTGCTCGTCTAGCAGCAATCCGGATAATACTGAGATACTTGAGTACCTTGTCAAAGAAATTGGTCTTGATATTGACCAATCGAATTCGATGTATGTGACGCCATTTGCTAATATTGTTGCCAATATTGGTGTAGAGAGATTTCTGAAATTGGGGATAGCCTCAAGTAATAAAATAGGTGAATTTGTTTTGCAAATGGCAGGTGGGAAATTTAGCTCGGAGTTTCGTAATAAAGATAATCGAGGAAAGACTTATATAGGATTGGTCACAGAAGGCGGGTATTGGTCTGAACATATATTTGGAGTGGCTGGAGCACTGCAGTTTAAGTTTCCTGATGTAGCGTTTAGGATTATCAATAAGGCAATGTTGAGTGAGAAGTTTGCCAGTCAATTTAATGGTCTTGTCTTTCAAGGAGGACAAGATTCGTTTGAGGTTGCGAGCCGAGTAGGGACAAAAGAATTTGGCCTAAACGATCTGGATGAACTCAAGGTGAGTGATTTTGAGAAATCTTACCAAGCCTATTACAAGATGGCTACAAAACACAGAATACCCACTTTTGGGATGTGTGCGGGAAATCAACAGAATGTGTTGATCCATGGAGGGAAACTGACGAAAGTAAGTGGTTATACCGATGAAGGGCATTACGGGAATTTTATCCCAGGAACAGTAAACCATTTCTTTACCCTGGATCCATACGAGCAGGAGATGGCATTAGAACAATGTGAGTTGAAAAATATTGTGATGCCGATTTCAACAGCCCACCATTATACTGCAGTTGTTGGCAAAGAGGGCGAAGGCATAGAGAGTGGCGTGCTTTCCGAAGAAGGGGTTAGCCAAGGTGTTTCCAACGGATTGGAGAATATCAGCCTGCAGCACCATCAAGAGAATTATTATCTTTTGCAGAAAAAAGAAGTAGTTTTGCGCGAACGCAATACCTTTGATAATTTTGTAAAAGTATGTCAGCAGCATAATCGGTACTTGAATTATGCGAACATGAATGGGCTAGAGCCATCCTATGTTTTTAAAGAATTGGACAACTCGCATAAAAAAATCATAACTCGTTTAAAAGAATGTGCGAAGGATGCGAAGTCTTTGAAGCACGATCAATTGATGCCCAAAATCTTTAAAGGCATGGTGAAACCACCATTATATTTAGGAACCGAAGTAACCGCTTGCCAAGTGGGCAACAAAAGCCCTTTCAAGACCTTTGATTGGGAGCGGTATGATGAAGAGAGTTTCCGGAAGCTGGATGCCCGGTTTATTCAGTTCGAGAAGATGCCGTTTGTGAAAGGGCTAAATGGTACGTGCGCGCTTATATGAGACTAGATTGAAGCTGTTGAGGTAAACGGATTAAACCGGTTGGGGTTTGAGGTTCCAGATGTCTTCGGCGTATTCGAAGATGGTGCGGTCACTTGAGAATTTGCCAACGCGGGCAGTGTTCAAGATTGCCATTTTTGCCCAACGCTTTTTGTCTTTATAAGCTGCATCTACCTTTTGGTGGATTTTGCAGTAGGAATCGTAGTCTGCGAGGACACAGAAAGGGTCACCTCCTTCAAGAAGCGTTCTATGGAGCGGCCCGAAACAGCTGTGTTCACCCGGGGTAAAGAAGTCCGAGCAAGACCAGTCCATGACGGCCTGGAGTTCGTGGTTGGCGTGGTAGTAGTCCCAGGGGTTGTAACCGTTTTGTTTGAGCGTATTAATATCTTCAACATCGTTACCAAAGATGAAAATATTATCTGGGCCAACTTCTTCCAGGATTTCTATATTAGCACCATCGAGTGTGCCTACTGTGACTGCGCCATTGAGGGCGAGCTTCATGTTGCCGGTTCCAGAGGCTTCACGACCGGCGGTTGAAATCTGTTCAGATACATCCGCGGCGGGGATGATTTTTGCAGCCAGGGAGACGCTATAGTTTGGAATGAAAGCTACTTTGAGTTTTCCTTTAGTGCGAGGATCGTTGTTGATACGTTCTCCGGCGGCATTAATGGCATGGATAATCTCTTTAGCTATTTCGTATCCCGGAGCTGCCTTTGCGGCGAAGATGAAGACGCGCGGGTGCATATCGAAATTAGGCTCGTGAAGTAATTTACGATAAAGCGTTAGGATATGAAGGAGATTGAGGTGTTGGCGCTTGTATTCGTGTAGCCGTTTGATTTGGACATCAAATATGGCAATAGGGTCTACTTCAATACCGCATTCCTCTTTGATGATATGAGCCAGGTACTCTTTGTTGGTATGCTTAACGGTCATGAAGTCCTTTTGGAATTCTTCATTATCCGCGTATTGTTCGAGCTTGCGGAGCTCATCGAGGTTGGTGATCCAGTTATCCCCAATCTTCTTGGTGATGAGTTTCGAGAGGAGCGGGTTACAGGCTTTTAGCCAACGCCTAGGGGTAATGCCGTTGGTTTTGTTATTAAATTTTTCGGGGAAGAGAGCGTAGAAGTCTGCAAACAAATCCTTTTTGAGAAGCTCTGTGTGTAAGAAAGCAACCCCGTTTACGGAATGGCTTCCTACGATGCTGAGATAGCTCATGCGAACCATTTTTTCACCATGATGGTCTTCTATAATTGAAAGAACCTTCTTTTTTTCATCATTGCCTGGCCATTTTGCTTCTACAATGTGCTCGAGGAAACGACGATTTATTTCGTAAATGATTTGCAAGTGACGCGGGAGGATCTTTTCGAAAACGGAGACGCTCCATTTTTCAAGTGCTTCCGGCATGAGCGTGTGGTTCGTGTAAGCAAACACCTTTTGACACATATCCCAAGCGAAATCCCAGTCAAGACGTTCGTCATCTACTAACAAGCGCATGAATTCAGCTATGCTGATGGCGGGATGGGTGTCGTTTAACTGAACGGTTACCTTTTCAGGGAAACTATCCCAGGAAGTATTGTCTCTAAAATGGTTACGAATGATGTCTCTGAGGGAGCAAGCAACGAAGAAGTATTCCTGTTGGAGACGAAGCTCCCTGCCGCTTTCAGTTTTGTCACTTGGATAGAGAACCTTGGAAATGGTTTCGCCAATGGCCTTTTCACGAACGGCCTCAACGTAACCCCCTTCATTAAAGACCTGTAAGTCAAATTCCTCGGATGCGCGAGACTCCCAGAGGCGCAGGTAATTAACCGTTCTAGCACCATAGCCAACGATGGGGAGGTCCCAAGGGACACCGATAAGTTTTTTGGTATCAACCCACATAGGACGGTAATCACCGCGGTCATCGAAGTCATCTATAACACGTCCAAAGAGAGGGATTTCCTGTTTGTATTCCGGGCGGACAACGAGCCAAGGATTACCCATTTGGAGCCAGTGGTCCGGTTTTTCGACCTGTTGGTGGTCAATAAATTCCTGCTTAAATAGGCCAAACTCGTAGTAGATGCCATAGCCGACTGCCGCGTATTCCAAAGTAGCCAGAGAGTCTAGAAAGCATGCTGCGAGACGACCTAAGCCGCCGTTACCCAGACCCATGTCCGGCTCTTCTTCTTCGATTTGCGATAGATCCAGGTCAATTTCCTTGAGTGCGAGTACGGCATCATCATGCATGCCCAGGTTCCAGAGATTATTATCGAGAAGACGTCCCATGAGGTATTCAAGGGAGAAATAGTATGCCCTACGGACATTATTTTTATGATGACTTTCCTGAGTAGCCAATAAACGCTCAAGAATGCGGTCTCTAATGGAGTAGGAGAGACAGAGCCACCAGTCTCTTGGTCTAGCGCCAATGGGTGTTCTCGCTAACGTGAATTTGAGGTGATTCAAGATAGAAGTTCTAAGACCCTCGATGCTACGCTCTGTATTGAAAGCGTAAGCTTTTATAGGAGGTTGGGTTTGGGTAAACCGTTTTTCAGCAAGCCCCTTTGTGATTCTTTCGCGACGTTCTTTTAGCTTGTCCTCTTGTTGCGTGGCCATAATGGGAAATAATTTGGGGTGATACGTTTGGGAACGCTTATATGTTATTATTACCTATAAAAGGGCGGAGAATCGAGTTTTTTTTGGAAATAAGATACTTCGGTGTGGAATTATTATTATATAATCTATGTCTAACACTTTTTGCACAATTTAAGGTCAGAATCCTAAAGTCAAAGCGCTTATCTTTATAGGCTTACGGATATTAATCGACCGCTGAATCTTTGTTTAAGCTAGTTGTATTAAAAATAATAATATTTTTTTTATTGACGTAACAATCCCGGTATGTAGAATGGTCAGCATTGTCTTTAAAAAAATAGAAGATATATAACCTCCAAATTACCTAACCTAACATGCTATTATCATCAATTGATTTTGCAATTATAATTGTCTATTTGCTTATTGTGCTATGCGCCGGATTTTGGTTTGCGCTGCGAAAGAGTACGGCGAACCAGTTTATGGACGGTGGAAGAAGCATGTCCGGCTGGATGGTTGGATTATCTGTCTTTGGTACGCAGTTTAGCAGTATTATATTTTTAGCACAGCCTGCCAGTGCGTTTGCTACAAATTGGTCAGCGCTTGTGATGGAATTAATCGCACCCTTTGCGGTTTTATTAGTTGTACGCTACTTTATTCCCTTTTACCGGAAAGAAGGGAATATTTCTGCGTATGAGCATTTGGGCAGAAAATTTGGCGGATGGGCCACTGTTTTCGCGGTTACCTGTTATACTTTGTTACAATTGGCTAGAATTGCTGTGATCATGTATTTGGTAGCATTGGCATTGACTCCCTTGACTGGTTGGGACGAACGCTGGGTGGTTATAGTGACTGGGCTTGTTGTGACTGCCTATACCTATATGGGAGGCATAGAGAGCGTTATTTGGACAGACAGCATACAAAGCATTATGCTGATATTGGGCGGGGTTATGTGCGCGATTTTTATTATGTTCAGCATGCCGGAAGGGCCGATGCAAGTATTCGATATTGCGGTAACGCAACAGAAGTTTGGATTGGGAGCCATGAATATTGATTTTGTGGAGACAACCTTTTGGGTGTTGGTGATATCGGGGTTCTTTATGAAACTTGATTTCTTTGGAATAGACCAGTCTTGTGTGCAGCGGTATATTGTGGCGAAGTCTGAAAAAGAAGCCAAGAGAAGTGTGTGGCTAGCTGTATGGCTTGGGTTATTTATATCCGCACTTTTTTGCTTTATCGGGACCGCCTTATTTGCCTTTTACCACGCACAACCGGAGCTTGCGGGCACAGCGGTGCCTGCGGCATTGAAGTCTGATTCCATCTTGCCTTATTTTGTGGCAACCCAGATGCCTGCTGGAACGATAGGCTTTTTAATAGCAGCGATTATAGCGGCGGCGATGAGCAGCATCGACAGTGGTTTAAATTCATCCGCAACCCTCTTTTATACAAACATCTATAAGACCTATGTCAGTCAAGGACAAGAAGTGTCTGACAAAGAAGCGAAGCTTGTGCTCCATGGAGCCTCTTTGATATTGGGTTTGATAGGAATCGGCGTAGCACTGGCTATGATGAACATTGAAGGGATATTGTTTACCTGGCTTAAGATACTAGGTGTGTTGAGCGGAGGTACCCTAGGGCTATTTATATTAAGCCGAGTGACCGAGACGCGCAAGATGGCCGCGATGTCCGGTGTGGCTCTGGCGGTGGTATTGCTTGCATGGATTACCTTTTCGAAGAATTGGACAGGCTCATGGGAAGTATACAAATGCCCCTTGAATACATTGATGTCTACCGTTGTTAGCTCGATGACGATATTATTTGTGGGCCTTGCGGGGTCATTATTAAAGAGAAAACGCAGGAGGGACAGTGATCTAGCTGAAGCAAGCGCGTGAGAAGGAGCGTAATCCGTTTTTCTAACGTCAAGTGACGTAGTTGGGGTAGGGATAATTTATTGTAATTTTGGAATATAAAGGCTAGTAGTAGTTCTAGGGGTAGAAAAAAATCTCCTACTAGCCCCCAAGTTGCAATAAATTATCCCGCATTTTTTTAACATGAATTTAGTAATTTTTGATATAGATGGTACGCTGACAGATTCGGATGAATTGGATGAAGTTTGTTTTATAAAAGCCGTCAAAGACTTTTGGGATATTGATACCTTTAACACGGATTGGGAAAGTTATGGGAATTATACGGATTCCTTCGTGTTGAGAGAGATTGCAAAAGAACATTTGGGGAGGGAGCCGCATAGAGAAGAATTAAATGCGTTTGAGGACTATTTTGCATCCTTGTTGGATGCAGCCGTTAGCGAGGTCCCAGGCCTGTTGCGTCCTATTGATGGCGCGGCAGCCCTATTGATGGAGTTGATTGCTGACACTGATGATATTGCTGTGGGGATCGCCACGGGTGCGCTAAGGAAATCAGCGGAGAGAAAATTAAGCGCCTTTGATTTTGATATACTCGGGGCAAACAAAGTTGCTTTTTCTTGCTCCAGTGATGCCTATACACGAGAAGATATTATTCTTCATACGGAAGAAAAGATGAAGTATCGGTACGGATCAGAGCCTTTTGATGCAAAGATCTATGTGGGTGATGGCGTGTGGGACGCGAAAGCTTCGAAGGCACTCGGGTATACCTTTATTGGCCGAGGTGTGGGGGAACGCGCCGAAGCGTTAAAAGCAGAAGGAGCTGTGCGGGTTTTTGAAAATTATTTGCCGAGAGCTGATTTTGTGCAGTACATCCGAACGTTAGGCAATGTACTCGTTTAAACGGGAACGATATATAGACCTTAGTTATTGTAAATATCTTCGCCCTCTGAGCGAGCGATAACGGCGGCTCCTACGGAGTCTCCAAAGACATTAACCGCGGTACGTAGCATATCCAGTACGCGATCTACGACTAAGACCAGGCCGATGGCTTCGAGAGGCAAGCCAACCGCGCTTAAGATGAGAGCGATAGCCACGAGACTTGCCGAAGGGATACCGGCTACACCGATAGATGTCAGAAGCGCCATAATGGCAACGGTTATCTGCATACCAAGATCGATAACAAAACCCGATGTGACGCTATAAAATTGGGCAATGAAGAGCACCACGATAGCCTCATATAAGGCCGTGCCATCCATGTTGACCGTTGCTCCAATGGGAAGTGTGAAACTAGAAACACGACTGGAAATGTTGCCCTTTTCCTCCACGCATTGCATGGTGAGCGGCAGTGTGGCGGTGGAAGACGCAGTTGAGAAAGCCGTTAACAGAGCAGGAATCATTGCCTTATAATGTTTGCCTGGTTTGATTCTGGCCATGTATCTAAGAATAAGCCACATAGCTACAAAGAAGTGCGTGGCAAGACCCAGTAGCACGCACGCTACAAACCAGAAGAGCGGTTTGGCTAATTCCAAACCTGTGCGTGTGAAAATTGGAGTGATGAGCGCAAGTACTCCCAGTGGGGTGAAACGGATGATGAAGTGAGTGAACATGATCATCATTTGGTGAATACCATTCCAGAAATCTACTTGTACGGTTCTTAAATTACTCGGGAGTTTATTGAGGAAGAAGCCGATAAAAAGACTGACGACGATGATGCCTAGAAGTTGATTATTGCGCGTGGTTACTTCGAAGATGTTCGTAGGAACCATGCGTAAAAAAAGATTGCTCAGAACGGAAGTCGTCTTGCCCTCGACCTTTTCCAAGAAGCCGGATACATCCTGCTTTTGACCAACAATAGCGGACGCTGTTTCCGCATCCACGGTACCCGGTTGAATAACGTTAACAAAGACTAAACCGATGACGATAGCCAAGGCACTGGTAAGGGCATAGAATGCAATTGTTTTTGCTGCCAGACGCCCCATTCCATGTGTATTGCCGATGCTTAAAATGCCATATACGATCGAAGAAATAATCACTGGGACGATGATCATTTTTAAAGCATTCATGAAGAGCTGGCCGAAGAAATGAAAAATATCTAAGAGCTTGATCGTGAAAGCCGCATTTTGCGAACCCGTCATCTTTATGACGGTAGCGATGAGGATAGAAAGAACGATGGCGATAAGGATTTGCCAGTGAAAAGCTATTCTGCGGATCTTCATTTCTTTATGATGCTTAATTGCTTGCGATTTTATACCTACATGGATCGGAAAGCTATCTCTAAAATTTAATGAGACGATTTTGTGTTGATCCTTTTGAGCCATGTGGGATGGCTGTATTGTTAGAAGTTGGCAGAAAAGTAATAGCATTGCTATTTTTGGGATTATAGTTTATTAAATTTACATGACGGATTGGGGGAAAGTTTTTGGTATATTTAAGGGAGAATCTAGGCGTTCTTTTGCCTTAGCATTGCCGATGATACTGGGGCAGATTGGGCAGGTTTCCTTAGGGTTGGTGGATACGGCTATGGTTGGCCGAGTGGGCATTGTGCCCTTGGCGGGGGTAGCCTTTGGGTCTAGTTTGCTATTGTTGTTGATGGTAATTGGCTCAAATTTATGTACATCCGTGCATGTTTTAGTATCACGCGCAACAGGAGAAGGTAAACAGAAAGAGGCATCTGATGTTTTACAACATGGTTTAATTGTAGGATTCCTGTATTCATTTTTGGTTGCTACCATGCTGCATTGGCAGATAGATGTTTTGGGCATGTTTGGCCAACCTGCTGATGTTGTTGAACAAGCAACGCCTTATACGATTTATACCTTATGGTCGCTTGTGCCCTTCATGTTATTTATGGGTTTCCGAAATTACTCGGAAGCATGGAACCACCCCTGGCCGGGATTTGTGGTAACGATCGTAGGCATTTTAGCCAATATTCTGTTAAACTGGATTTTTATATTCGGGGAGTGGGGAGCTCCTGCTATGGGCGCGGGAGGCGCCGGGTTTGCCACATTGCTCGCTAGAATACTGATGGTTGCGATGATCGCCTATTATGTATTTGCTTCCAAACGCTTTGTATTTAGGTGGCGCATCCGCGAGTTTATTTTTTGGAACGTGAAGTATATCAAATCGATACTGGCTATTGGGCTGCCTATAGCCTTTCAAGGACTTTTCGGGCTGGGCTTTTTATTTGCAACCACAGTCATGATGGGTTGGCTAGGTGCTAGCTATTTGGCCGCGCACCAGATCGCGTTGAATTATTGCGGTATTATATTTATGATTCCCCTAGGGCTATCTTTCGCGCTCTCCATAAGAATAGGAAACGCGATGGGCAGTAATAACCCGGAGAAAGCCCGCAATGTGGCGTACAGCGGGGTTGCTTTAGCGGCTATGATTATGGCATTTTTTGCGCTGTGTACGATCTTGACTCGCAATTACATACCCTTGGGTTTTGTGGACGATATGGAAGTGATTGCGATCACTTCGCAGTTGTTACTCATTGTTGCATTTTTCCAGATCATAGACGGCATGGATATCACGGGACTAGGGTCATTGAAAGGCTTTGCAGACGTGAGAGTACCCGCGGTGATTGTTGTTGTGACGCACTGGGTATTTGGCTTGGCTGTGGCCTATTTACTGGGTTTTGTATGGGATTACAAAGGTGCAGGCGTTTGGCTAGGATTGCTGACAGCAGCGACCAGTTGCGGGACACTGATTTGTTTGCGCTTACTTAAGATATGTAAACTTAATCTTTCCGTGCGCTGAGGTCTTCTAACGCATCCAACACAATTTGAGGAGTCAGAATAGTTGGCAGAATGATAGGATCTTTCTTAAGATCGGGAGAGTAGATCAGCGTGAATGGAATGCTGTTTCTGCCGAAAGATTCGAGTGTTCGTGTGATGAGAGGATCCCTACGCGTCCAGTCTGCCTTGACTGCAACGACATTCAATCGGTTAAATTCCTCCATCACCCTGTCTGAACTGAAAATTGCTTTTTTATTGGCTTGGCAGGTGATGCACCAGGCAGCGGTAAAGTCTACAAAGACATAATGCCCCTGTTTGCGAAGCTCTTGAACCATTTCCTGAGAATAAGGAGTCCACTCGATACCGTAATTTAATTCACGAGAAGGTTGCGGTAGATGCTCACCATTGGAATAGTCCTCGGAAGCTGAATAGATCATATAAAGCGCAAGTATGCCTAAGAGGACAGAAAAGAATAAACCACGCTTACGCACAACCAGAAGACGATCCAGTGCGCACCAACGACCATAAATCCAAGTAGCCAGAGCGATCGTTAATAACCCAAAAGACAGGATGGCCAGGGAGTTAATGTTTGTTTGAGAGCCAAAGATCCACATAAGCCATAGAGCCGTTGCGAACATGGGAAAAGACATGGCTTGCTTAAACGATTCCATCCATGCACCCGGTTTCGGTAGCTTACGAATCAGTTTAGGAGAAAAAGAGAGAATGATATAAGGCAAGGCCATCCCCATGCCCAGAAACGTGAACACTGAAAGGGAGATGGGAGCGGATTTACTTAAAGCGTAACCAAGCGCGGTTCCCATGAAAGGGGCAGTGCATGGGGTGGCAACGACTGTAGCCAGAACTCCGGAAAAAAAAGAACCCCGATAACCTGAAAAGGACAGCCTGCTGCCAATGCCCATAAAAGAAGTACCAAACGAGAATATGCCCGCTAGATTTAAACCTATGAGAATCATAAGCGTTGCCAGTATGCTCACAAATAACGGCGATTGAAGCTGGAAACCCCAACCGATTTGTTCTCCAGCAGCTCTAAGCGCAATGAGTAAACCCGAAAGTGCCCAAAAAGACATGAGGACACCAAGCCCGAAAACGAGCCCGTGTAGCTTAGCCTTTGCGGGGCTGTTGTTGGACTGATGGATGAAACCCAATGCCTTGATGCTTAGTATGGGAAAAACGCATGGCATGAGATTCAAAATAAGACCTCCTATAAAGGCAAAGGCGATGGCAGTTGTAATAGAAAAGGGGAAAGGTGCTTTAGGGTTAGGTGGTGCTGTTAAAGATTGTAATGTGTTAAGAAGAGCAGAATCCTCCTTTTGAAGCGGGACAACTACATACAAGCCTGTTGGAATGCCCTCTTTTGTCCAGCCATTTGCGTTATAAATAACCCCCTGCAACTGATCCTCGATAGCACAGTGGGCAACTCTTAGCTGGTAGTAAGTGTCGTGTTTGGTGAGCTCTTGCGGTGCGTTGGGATTGATCATAATCCAGTCATCAAAGTAATAGAGATCACTTAAGTTAGGATGAGAGTCATCTAACGGACGAATAATAAAATCAATAAAACCACCATCGAGAAAAGCCTGGACATCCCAAGTATCTAACATCTGAGGCCATAAGAGACGCGTGCGGTCGAATTCAGTTTTCCAGTGGTTATCCCATTGGGGTGGTTCTATGGAAACAGGAAGTTTGAGACTGACCGTTCCTGCACCTGGAAGACAAACATCTTGGCAAGCGACCCAGTCTATGTTTGCTTTTAATGTTACGAATTCACCTGGCGTGAGGTCTTCCGGCGGCGTGATCTCTGCCATCAAGAGTGTTTCACCTTCGTAGCCATAGTTGACGAGGCCGTTTAGTTCAAAAATTTTAGGCGTAGGCCATTGAACAAGGTCGTGAGAAAAGCCACTGGGAAGCTTGAAATGAATGCGAGTGGGTAAACCCGCGGTGCCGGGGTTATACCAATAGAAATGCCAGCCCGGATCAGGCTTAAAGACAACCGCGACCCAAAAAGGTTGGCCCGGCTGTATGGATTTGACCTCTGATACCAGTTCGATTCTGATACTTTCTTCCTCAATTGATTTTGCGAAGCATGAGAAGGACGCAGCCATAACAAACGCAAAGAAAAGGATATTTTTATAGAGGATACGCATGGTGAAATTTTAGGATATAGAAGACTGGCTGCAACTCTATATTATGTTTGCCCTCTAATGAATGTAGATCATATATTGATGTGGTATTTGAAACCTGTAAATGACGAAGAAAACTAAGTATTTATTACCCCCCGCAGTCATTCTCTTTGCCGTTTTTATTGCATGGGTGATTATTGCCCTGAAGCCATCGCCCGAGAAGAAAGGTGATGTTGCGGAACGGTTACCTATAGTGGAAGGCCTTGCTGTTAATCCCGAGACAGTCACGCT
The DNA here is from genome assembly GCA_001872735.1 of Verrucomicrobia bacterium CG1_02_43_26. Taxonomy (NCBI): domain Bacteria; kingdom Pseudomonadati; phylum Verrucomicrobiota; species Verrucomicrobia bacterium CG1_02_43_26. Next base: position 89,812 of record MNWT01000014.1, read on the forward strand.
ATACGTTTATTCGCAAGGGACGATTGTTCCGGCAACAGAGACGACTCTTCGTGCTGAGGTATCAGGGACGGTTAATTATGTTGCTCCAAATTATGTGGTAGGTGGTTTCTTTAAAAAAGGAGATTTGATTTTATCAATGGATCCAACAGAAGCACAATTGGCAGTAGCAAAGGCAGAAGTGGCGCTAACAAAGGCTAAGGTACAACTTGAAGAAGAAGAGGCTAGAGCCCTACAAGCGAAATTAGATTGGAAGACAATCGGAAGAGGAGAGGCATCGGACTTTGTTTTAAGAAAGCCTCAAATTCAAAATGCGCAGGCTGATTTAAAGTCGGCCCAGACGGGGGTAGCTGAAGCAAAACAGAAATTGAACGCAACGACCGTAAATGCTCCTTATGACGGTATTATTGGTAAAAAAATTGTAGAATTAGGGCAGAGAGTAACAGCTGAAGTATCTGAGTTAACTCAATTGTACGCGATTGATTCTTATGAAGTCAGATTGCCCTTGAGTAGCAGGGAAATGGCTTTTTTGGGAATAAGCCGTGGGTATCGGTTTGAAGATGATAGCCATTTGAATATTCCTGTTACCTTTTTTCTAAAAACAGGAGGGAACTGTTCTTGGAGTGGTGAAATTGTAAGAACGGAAGGAATGGTTGATATAAAAAGCCGTTTGGCATACGTTGTTGCCCGAATCAAGGATCCCTTTAGGCGTAATGCAGATAATGTGAGTGATTGTCCTGCCCTGAGTGTTGGAGAATTTGTGCAAGCAAAGATTAAAGGCGTGACGCTGCAAGCCGTTTATCGCGTGCCAAGGCAGGCATTGATTAATAATGACGCAGTCCGCGTAGTGGATAGCGAAGGGCGGCTCATTACAAAGCGAATTAAAATAGCACAAGTTGATCTTGATAATGTCATCATAACAGAAGGATTAGCAGGCGGAGACATTGTTTGCTTAACGGATGTGCCCTTTTTTGTCGAAGGTATGCGGGTGAATTTAAGATTGGTGAAGCAGGGGAGCGAAGACGCTAGCCTTGAAATAGTACGAAAATGATAGAGTGGTTTGCTAGGCATAAAGTTGCGGCTAATTTGCTATTGGGGCTGATTATTGTTTGGGGCTTGATAAGTGCCGGTAAGCTGAAGGTGGAACTCTTTCCAAAGATCAAGTTGGATTATGTTTCGGTGACGATGGAGTACAAAGGTGCCACTCCCGAGGACATGGAAGAGAGTTTTTGCGTAAAAGTAGAGAATGCGATTTATGATCTAGAGGGAATTAAAGAAATTACTGCTAACGCGTATGAAGGATCAGGAAGTGTCATAGTAGAGGTAGAAGATACCTACGATTCAAAAAAGCTTCGGGATGATATAAAGACGCGAGTAGAGGCTATTACATCATTTCCAGTTGATGCTGAAAGGCCACAGATAACTCTTTTAGATTCTAGTGCTGGCCAAGTGATGAAACTAGCCGTAACGGGACCCGCCGATCCCAGGACGCTGTTGCGTATTGCTGATCGCGTACGCGATGATCTCACGCATGTGCCGGGAATTACCTATGTCAAAATACTCAATGACTTAAGTGATGAAATTGTTATTGAAGTTTCCGAAATTACCCTTCGGGAATATAATTTGACCTTTGATGATATTACGCGTGCCGTGAACCATGCATCTCTTGATTTACCAGGAGGCGCGATTAAAGCGGATACCGGAGATACCTTAATTCGAACCAAGTCACAAGGATACACCCCGGAAGATTTTTCAAATATCACAATTATATCCCGCACTGATGGGACTCAACTCAAGCTAGGAGATATTGCAAAAGTAAAAGTCGCGTTAGAAGAGAAAAATATTATCACCCGCTCAGATGGCAACCCTGCGGTTATATTAAATATCATGGAAATAGGGCGGCAGAATGCCCTAGACGTGGCTGAAAAAGTTTATAAGTTCGTCGAAACGCCTCCTGATTATTTACCTAAGGAAATCAAACTATTACCCTTTTCTGATGCAACCTTCTATTTAAAAAGCCGTTTAGATATGATGATCAAAAACGGGGTTATGAGCTTGATTTTAGTATTTACAATCCTGTTATTGTTTATGCGCCCCTCATTATCTATTTGGATAACAATAGGGATACCCGCTTCATTTTTAGGAACCTTTATATTGATGCCTTGGCTAGGGATATCGATTAATCTGATTTCATTATTTGCCTTTGTGATGGTCTTGGGGGTTGTTGTGGACGATGCTATCGTAGTTGGGGAAAGCATTTTCTACACGTTTGAGAATAAGGGATATAGCGTTGATAGCGCTATTGAAGGGACATTACGCGTATCTACGCCGGTTACCTTTTCTGTGTTAACAACGGCAGTAGCCTTTATTCCAATATTAATGATTCAAGGTGTATTTGGGCAGATATTGCGTGCGCTACCCTTGATCGTGATTCCGACATTGATGATATCGTTGCTGGAATCAAAACTGATATTACCTCACCACTTAGCGTTGTCTCGCAAAGAAAAACTCCCTGCGAGAGGTTGGTTGAAATCTGTTACCTATGCGCGTGCGAAAGTTGCCTTATGGTTAGATTTTTGTATCAATAAAATTTACGAACCGATTCTTGGAAGATGCTTAAGAAGACCTGTGTTAGTCCTCTCCATCTTTCTTGCAGGTATTATTCTATGTGTGGGTGTAGTGAAAGGCGGGTGGGTGAAACTGGTCTTTTTCCCGAAGGTAGAATCAGACTTCATACAAGTCGCGCTCACGATGAATGAAGGTGTTTCTGCGGGGATGACGGAAGCGCAGATCGAGCGAATCAAGTCCACGTTGAAAGAAGTTGATGAGGATTTAGTAAACGAATTAGGGGGGCAATCTCCTATTAAATATGTGATATCAAACGTAGGATCATTGGCCTTAGGGTCGGGAGGGCCAAACCCCTTTCCCAAGACTTCTGCTGGGGACAACTTAGGCGAGATACTCGTGGAACTGGTAAAGGCTGAAGAGCGTCCCGGCGGCATCAAAGCCTCAGAGGTTACGCGACGTTGGCGAGAAAAAATTGGCGAGATTCCGGGATCAAAATATTTGACCTTTCGAGATTCCGGTGGCCCAGCTTCTGATATACCTATTAACATCCAGTTAATGAGTGATGATTTGGGAGAGTTGCGCGCTGCGGCAGATCTCTTGAAGTTGAAATTAGGGGAGTATGCCGGTGTAGTTGACATTAAGGATACTTTTTCAGAAGGAAAGCAAGAGGTTCGGTTAAACTTAAAAGAGTCGGCAGAATTGCTTGGGCTTACGCAAGAGGACTTGGCAAGACAAGCGCGCCAAGCCTTTTATGGAGATGAGATACAGAAGTTTCCTGGACGAAACCAAGACGTAACCGTTATGGTACGTTATCCTAAAGAAGAACGAAAGAGCCTCTATAATCTCGTGAATATGCGTTTGCGAAATTCTATGGGAGAAGAGATACCCTTTTATGAAGCAGCCGATATTGATTATACGAGAAGTTCGCCTGTTATTGAACGCGTCAACCGCAAGCGTGTCATAAACGTTGAAGCCAGTGTTTCGAGTGAGTTGGTTGATATCGAGTCTATTAAAGCAAAGTTAGGGCAAGAAGTATTACCCTCATTACTGAAAGATTATCATGACGTATCATGGCGTTGGTTTGGGGAAGCAAAAGACCAGGAAGAAACGATACAAGAGTTAAAACAAGGCTTTCTGCTCGTTCTGTTTTTAATGTTCGCGTTGATGGCAATACCCTTTAAGTCCTATTTACAACCCGTTGTGATTATGACGGTTATCCCTTTTGGCATTATAGGCGCAGTACTAGGCCATTTACTGTTTGGGTTTTCGATCAGCCAACTTTCGCTTTACGGCATGGTGGCACTTACCGGAGTTGTTGTAAATGATGGTATCGTTTTAGTTGACTGTATCAATAATCTACGCGCGGGAGGGAAAACGATAACAGAGGCAATACAAGAAGCGGGTTTGTTGCGCTTTAGGCCGATTTTATTAACGTCATTAACCACCTTTTTCGGGTTAATGCCCATTATCTTAGAACGTAGTTTGCAGGCACAGTTTTTGATCCCCATGGCAATTTCATTAGGTTTTGGAGTATTGTTCGCCACATTTATTACACTTTTATTGGTTCCGGCGGTTTATTTATTAATCGAGACAGGCAAAGCAAAGTTCTTAAATTGGTTGTGGCCAGACGTAAACCATTCTTGAAAAACGAGTTGGCGATTACGCTTATTGTGCCAGGAAAAACCATTTACTAACGAGGTTAAATTGATCAAAATAATCCTTTATATCAATATTTATAATGATCACAACTGAGCCAAAAGAACGCGTAATAGAGTTACCGTGTTGCTGTAAACCTAAGCCGAAAAAGACGACCTCACAAAACGAGAAAAAGCCAAAGACGTTTGTACAGATGGCTTGGCGGTTTGCTGTAGGATTCATTTTAATGGGACAGATGATGGTCTTTGGGCTGGCGATTAATATTACGCCACCAACATATGGATCTACCCCGTTTTGGGTGATCCACGGCGGATTGATTCTTTCAACCCTACTGGTCGTGCTTTTATTGGGTGGGAGCCTTTTTAGAGAAACATTCCGCATGTTTATGGAGAAACGCCTTTCTATTGAAGGTCTGTTTACCCTAAGCGCCGTGGGCGCGTTTGCGGGATCACTCGTTTGCACCTTGACGGGAAAGGGCGCTGTCTACTACGAAGTCGTCGCGATTGTCTTGTTTATTTATATGGTGGGTAAAATGCTCGGAAATCGATCTCGAGAAAAACTTTTTGAAGAAGTTGATAAACTACGAGCATCCTTTGACTATATATATATACAAACAACCGATACTACGGGACGAACACAAATCCCTTTAACTAAGCTAACGCTTGAAGATAGAGTGGTTGTCGCACCTGGAGAAGCGGTATGCGTTGATGGTATTATTGTCTCCGGTGAAGGCTTTGTGAAAGAAACCGCCTTTACAGGCGAGATTGAGCCCGTTTCTAAAAAAGTGGGAGACGAAGTATTTTCTGGAACCTATTCTGTAGACGGCTCGTTTATTATTCGCCCCAAGACACTCGATCGCAAAATCGACCTCTTGTTAAGCATGATAGAGGAAGCAAGGCAGACACCATCCGCATTGATGGAGCAAGCCAACCGATTAGTGAAATATTTTCTTCCTATTGTGGTTTTAATAAGCTTGGCAACCTTTATAGGCTGGACGATTTATGATTCCTGGATGCCAGCATTGATCAATAGTATGTCGGTTTTGTTAGTTGCTTGCCCCTGTGCCCTTGGCTTGGCGACACCCTTGGCAATTTGGAGTGGTTTGTGGAAACTAGCACAGTTAGGATTAGTCTCTAAAACAGGACAATTGATTGATGCCTTAGCAAAAGTCACGCATGTCGTCTTAGATAAAACAGGTACCCTTACTGAAGATGATTTATGCGTGAGCGACTTCATAGCATTAGGAGAGTACACAAATATACCAAACCAAGTGAAAGCGATTGTGCGTGCCGTGGAAAGCCCTATAGGGCACCCTGTTGCCAGAGCGCTTGCTGTATTACCTCAGGAATCCACAGGGGAATCCCTGTCAGTAGTATCCTCCCGGATTATTGCAGGCAAAGGCATCAAGGCGATTGTAGTAAACACGGATAATAAGACGCAGGAGATGGAAGTATTAATCGGTGAAAAGCAACTTATGCCACTGAATATAGCAGATGCCTTTAAAGCCCCGTTTAGCGACTCTAAAAAAGAGATATATGTTGCGATCAATAATCAACCTGCGGCAATTATACGATTAGACGAGGCCTTTCGCGAAACAACGCAAGATGCGCTTCTGGAGCTACAGAAAATGTCTCTTGCGGTTAGTATACTCACTGGAGACACGCACAAAAAATACAATGACGTGCATGGCGCAAAAATACTTTATGGGATAAGCCCTCAAGAAAAAGATGAATATATAAAAGATATTCAAGGAAAAGGTGATAAAGTGCTTTTTGTAGGAGATGGAATCAATGACGCGATTGCGATGTCTGAGAGCAGTGCTTCGATAGCCATGGGTGGAGCCTCTGAACTCGTGAAGTCAACTGCCATGGGAACGTTATTAAACAGCAACTTAAGTTTACTACCAAAGGCTATCGCACTCTGTCAAAGAGTACATCGCTCTGTCAGAGGAAGCGTTCTATATGCAGCAGGGTACAATATTATAGGCATGTCATTTGCCGCAGCAGGAAAGCTACACCCTGTGATCGCAGTGCTTATCATGCTCGTCTCTAGCGCCTTTGTGACATCGAGAGCTTTTAGAGCTGTACGGGAGCGGTGAAACGGGCTGCTAGATTGTTTCCAATAAGCGTTCTAATTATCAATTTTTTTATTTTCTGACTTGTATATGAAGATAACTTTGTGCTTACTATTCCTGAAGCAGTTTGAAATATAACAAATCTTTTTTAATCCCTCAAAATTCCTACACGTGAAAAAGCTGACTAGAAGAACGTTTTTTAAAGGGCTCTTTGCCACAGCAATCATCGGCACACTTTTGCCATGGTTTAGAAAGTCTGATACACGCAGTTATCCCTTAAACGCTTACAAAGAACCACGAGCTGTTCCACGCTCCAAAAATGCTTGATTACTTTTGCTAATTACCCATGGCTAATATTTTTCCAAAATGGTCTAACTCTGTTCCGCGCAAGGTCATAATTGCTTTGATTTTGCTGTTCGTTGCTTTAGTAGCGGGAATAAATTATTATCTTACGCCTAAATATGCCAATGTGGGCTATGAGCCAACGCAACCGGTTGATTTTGAACACAGTTTGCACGTTGGACAGTTAGGCATGGATTGTCGTTATTGCCATACTTATGTAGACCGTTCCGAACATTCAAATATCCCAGCCACCCAAACTTGCATGAATTGCCATAACCAAATTAAGACAGATTCGGATCGGTTGGCACCCATTAGAGCAAGTTATGAGTCCGGTAAAGCTGTCCAATGGGTTAAGGTGCATCATGCACCTGAATATGTTTATTTTAACCACGCGGTGCACGTAAATCGCGGTGTGAGCTGTGTGGAATGTCACGGCAAAGTCAATGAGATGAAAGTTGTTTATCAGGATAAATCATTGTCCATGACATTTTGCTTAGACTGTCACCGTAATCCAGAAAATTTTGTAAGACCTCTTAACGAAGTATATAACCTTGATTGGAAGGCGGAAAGTCCAGAAAAACAAAAGCAGCAAGGGCTTGCTTATGTACATGACTGGAAAATCACTCCTCCCGTAAGCTGTTCCGGTTGCCATCGATGAAATCAGATAATTTAAATAACGATAAAGAAAACAAAATGCCACAAGAAGAGACTCCAAATGGGCGCAATTATTGGCGTAGTTTAGATGAACTCACGGGTGCACCTGAGTTTAAGCAGTGGCTTGATCGTGAATTTCCTGAAGGTGCTTCAGAAATAAACGGCGTTGATAGACGTCAGTTTATGAAAATCATGGCAGCATCCTTTGCGCTTGCCGGTGTAGGCCTTGCGGGTTGCCGTCAGCAAACCGTCAATGTACTGCCTTATTCAAAGCAGCCGGAGCGGATTGTTCCTGGTGTTCCTATTTATTATACCTCATCCATGCCATCTGCGAAGGACAATATTCCTTTGCTCGTGGAAACGCATGACGCAAGGCCAACTAAGATTGAGGGTAACCCGAGTTATCTAGCTTATAATGGTGCGACAGATACTTTTTCCCAAGCGAGTATTTTAAATCTTTATGATCCTGATCGTGCTCAACGCAGCATGGATAATGATAAGGGAAAAGCGTTATCTAAGGCAGAAGTTTTAGATTTATTTACCTATATCAATCATCAATTTAGCGAAACGCAAGGGGAGGGGTTGGCCGTTTTAGCAGAGCCATCATCGTCTCCTACAAGAGCTCGATTGGTAAACGAGTTTAAAAAGAAATTCCCTAAAGCGGTATGGGCTGAATACGATCCTACCGTTGATAATAGTGCCGAAAAAGTATTGGGTCGCTTTTTCCAATACAGTGATCCGCTTGCAGATAAGATGCCGGATGACTTTATACGCCCGCAATATCATTTTGAGAATGCAAAAAGGATATTAGCAATTGATTCTGACTTTTTACATAGTGAGCCTGGCCAATTAGGTAATTCTCGTGCATTTGCAAACGCACGCCGCGTGCATACCACTAAGGATGCTTCTAAAATGAATCGTCTCTATGCGGTGGAAAGTAATTTTACGCTTACCGGAGGTATGGCTGATCACCGTTTGCGTTTGCCTGCTTCACATGCGACAGCCTTTACGCATTTAGTAGCTGCAGAAATTTTTGAACTAGCAGGCTGGGATTCTGCCGTGGTTGATGCTTTACGCCAAAAGGGTTCTGGATTAACTGTTGACCATAAGTGGATTAAGGAATGTGCGAGAGATCTTTATGATTATCGCAAGCAGTCCCTCATTATCGCAGGGGATGACATGCCTGAAGATATTCATTTCTTGGTGATGTTGATGAACAACCTTTTAAGCGCGGAAGGTGAGACCGTTTCTTATTCCAAATTACCTTCAGATCAAGCCATCAGCATAAAAGAGCTGGCCGACTTAATCAAAAAAGGTACTATTGGTACGTTAGTTGTGCTAGGCGGCAACCCTGTTTACAATGCACCAGCAGATCTCAATTGGCCAAAACTACAGAAGTCCATCAACCGTGTGACTCACTTGAGTTACTATTTTAACGAAACCTCCAAGCTGGCGAATGAGCATATCGCTGCTAATCATTATTTGGAGAGTTGGGGAGATGGTAGAGCGTATGATGGTACATATGTACCGGTACAGCCCATGATTCTGCCCTTATTTGATGGATTTACTGAGCTTGAGCTTTTAGCCAAAGTACTCGGTTTAAAAGATGCAGAGCCTTACGGTTTGGTTCGGGAAACGTTTGAGAGCATGAATCCCAATATCTCCATAGAAGAGTGGTTAGGATTAGGTGTTTTGAAAAACTCCGAGTTCCCCTATGTCTCTTTTAAGATTAGCCGTTCCCAAGTTGAAAATTTTGTAGAGCGAGCTGAAACGATTTCCGTTCCTCAGTTGTCTGAAGATAACTTAGAAGTTCGACTTGTTCTGAGTAACCAAGTTTTAGATGGTCGCTACAACAATAACGGTTGGTTGCAAGAGCTTCCGGATCCCTTGACAAAGCTGACTTGGGATAACGCGATTTCCATAAGCCCGCGATTAGCCAAGGAACTTACACAGAAGACAGGTCTTCCCATTGTGCCTAAAGCGAGCTTGATGAATGAGTTGGGCCAATTAGAGCACGATGCCAATTCTTTCTTGCGTGGAAAGGAACAAGCCTTCGTAGCTGAATTGACAGTCAATGGCAAAACAGTCAAAGGCCCATTACATGTGCAGCCTGGTTTAGCAGACTACACGCTTGTGATTCCCGTTGGTTATGGTAGAACAGTGACAGGAAATGTTGGCTCTGGTACCGGTTTTGATGCTTATCCACTCAGTATTGGAAGTATCAATACGCCTTTAGTTGGTGCGCGATTAAAAATAAGCGATGAAATTTACGAGCTTGCGAATACCCAAGAGCACTGGTCCATGGAAGGGCGCGCTATTCTTCGTGAGAGTACGGCAGACGATTATGCCCACAATCCAGACTTTGTTAACAAAATGGGCGTGGAATCCCATTCGCCTGCTATCTATGGAACTGCGAAGAATGATTCCCTGCAAAAGAAGGTAACCGAAATTCCTCGGGGAGGATCTCTTTATAAGACACCTGATTTTACAGGAGCACAGCAGTGGGGGATGAGCATAGACCTTAATACCTGTACGGGTTGTAATGCATGTGTGGTAGCTTGCCAAAGTGAAAATAATATTCCCATTATTGGTAAAGATCAAGTGCTTCGAGGTCGTGAGATGCATTGGATTCGTATGGATCGCTATTTCTCAAGCAACGACAACAATACGATGGAAATTCCTGAGGACCCTCAAGTTTCCTTCATGAGTATGCTTTGTCAGCACTGTGAATTGGCACCTTGCGAAACAGTTTGTCCGGTTAATGCCACTGTACACGATGAATCCGGCCTTAATGTTATGGCATACAATCGTTGCGTGGGTACACGATATTGCGCAAACAACTGTCCATATAAAGTTCGTCGCTTTAATTTCTTTGATTGGAACAAACGTGAAATTGATCATTTCTATGAAGGGCCTATGGGACCTTCCGGTATGCCTGAACTTCACAAAATGCAGAAAAACCCAAATGTTACGGTTCGTATGCGTGGTGTTATGGAAAAATGCACCTTCTGTGTACAACGAATTGAGGCTGCAAAAATTAATCAACGCGTAAAAGCTAAGGATTCGCCTGATGTGATGGTTCCGGATGGAGCGATCAAAACGGCTTGTCAGCAAGTTTGCCCAACAGAGTCTATCGTATTTGGTGATGTTGCGGATGCCAATACTCGGGTATCTAAATTGAAAGGCCTGGATATGAATTATTCTGTCTTGGGTTACTTGAATACCAGACCAAGAACAACTTACTTAGCAAAACTACGTAATCCAAACCCTTTAATGCCGGATTATTATCCCTTGCCGAACACTCGCTCGGAGTATGAAAAGCGTTATGGACATGGCGTTCCACATGAAGCTGAAGTTTCACACAACTAATTTCCAGATATGGCAGAGCTAACTATTTCAGAAAAAATCAAAGCGGTTAATCCGGCTATTCTACCCAGCATTGAGCCATCTAAGATGCCACGCAGGGTTTTGGTTGAGCACGATCGTGATTTTCGTTGGATTACCCACAAGATCTGTAACATAGTCGAAGAACCTACCCCTCGTTGGTGGTGGGTTTGCTTCATTGTCTCTATATTAGTGGCTAGCTTTACATTTGTTGGCCTTACCTACTTGGTATCCACGGGTGTTGGTGTTTGGGGATTAGCTAATCCTGTTAATTGGGGTTGGGCGATTGTAAACTTCGTTTTCTGGATTGGTATTGGTCATGCCGGTACCCTTATATCTGCTATCTTGTGCTTGCTTAAGCAGCAATGGCGCACCAGTATTAATCGTTCTGCCGAGGCAATGACGATCTTTGCCGTTATGTGCGCTGGTCTATTCCCGCTTTTCCACGTAGGTCGCGTGTGGTTTGCCTGGTGGTTATTCCCACTCCCCAATGCTAACTCAATTTGGCCTAACTTTAAAAGTCCTCTGGAATGGGACGTGTTTGCGGTGTCCACTTATTTTACCGTTTCCTGTTTATTTTGGTACATGGGAATGATTCCTGATCTAGCAACTATTCGGGATCGCGCAAAAGCAGTTTGGCGTAAGTATTTTTATGGTGTGCTTGCAATGGGGTGGCGGAACTCTAATAGACACTGGCAAAATTATGAAATGGCCTATTTGCTCTTGGCAGGTCTCTCAACTCCACTGGTTCTCTCTGTACACACAGTGGTTTCCTTTGACTTTGCGGTTTCACTAGTCCCTGGTTGGCATACGACCATTTTCCCACCATACTTTGTTGCGGGTGCTATTTTCTCAGGTTTTGCAATGGTGTTGTCCCTTATGCTTCCTCTGCGAGCCGTCTACAACCTACACGATCTGGTTACTCAGCGCCACATTGATAACATGTGTAAGATTATTTTGGCAACAGGCAGCATGGTGGGTTACGGCTATGCGATGGAGTTCTTTATAGCATGGTATAGCGCAAGCCCTTACGAAGGATTTACTTTTATTAATCGTGCGTTTGGTCAGTACTCATGGGCATATTATATCATGATTACCTGCAACGTAATTTCCCCGCAACTTTTCTGGTCTAAATGGATTCGCAACAACACAACGCTTGTTTGGATAATTGTGGCTTTTGTAAACGTAGGTATGTGGTTTGAGCGCTTTGTGATTGTAGTAACTTCATTAGCCAATGATTTTCTTCCATCGAGCTGGGGTTATTATTCACCAACGATCGTTGACATCTTTACTTTCTTCGGAACATTTGGCTTCTTCTCCGCATTGTTCCTTCTTTTCATACGCTTCCTGCCCCTTATGCCAATTGGTGAAATTAAGGCAGTGATACCGCAAGCAGACCCACATAGAGGACATCATTAAAAATTTATTAAGTAAGCAACATGGCAGACTCCAATAATATACACGGGCTAATAGCCCAGTTTGACGAGGCACCTGATGTCTTTGAAGCGGCAGCGCATGTTCGTGATGCCGGGTTTAAGCATTGGGATGTTTATACGCCTTACCCCATGCACGGTTTGGATCGCAATATGGGTCTTAAACGTTCTAAAGTACCATTCTTCACCTTTTTCGGGGGTATGACTGGATTCCTAACAGGTATGCTCATTGTTTGGTATATGAATGCTTACGATTATCCCTTAATTGTCGGCGGTAAGCCCTATTTCAGCCCCATTTTCCCCTTTCCGGTGTTCTATGAGTTGACTATTCTGCTCGCCGCATTCGGTACCTTTTTTGGTATGTTTATAACGAATAGACTACCACGACACAACCATCCTGTATTTGACTTTGAACCCTTTAGTCGGGCTTCTGATGATAAATTCTTTATCTACCTGAACGCCGATGACCCAAAATTTAACCTGGAACAAGCCACAAATCTTTTAAAAGAAAATGGTGGCAAGGACATTACACCTCTAAAGAACTAACATGCGTTACTTTTTAGCTATATTTGCGTTTTTGTGCATTGCCACTATTGCTGTACTCGGCTTTCGGGGCGACAAGTTTAAGAAAACGCCGCTTTATATTTTCCCTGATATGGATTTTCAGGCAAAATATCAGCCTCAAGGCAAGAATCACTTTTTTGCAGACATGCGTGATGACCGTCCGGTAGTCCAAGGAACAGTCGTTCGTGGATACGGTTGGGATACTCAACAAGTATTTGCAGGAGACTACGAGTACGCTCCTGCAAAGAACCCATCTCTGTTTTCGGGTAAGAATGCTGAAGGGGAGTTTTTAACGACATTCCCTATTCCTGTTGATCACAAGCTGATGCAACTTGGCCAAGACAAATTCAATATCTTTTGCATCGTTTGCCATGGCGCCGCTGGTGACGGAGAAGGCATTACTAAACAATACGGCATGATCTCTACGCCAACCTATCACGATAAGCGCTTACGTGATATGCCTATAGGTGAAATTTTTAACACGATAACAAACGGAAAAGGCCTCATGAATAGCTATGCCGACAAATTGTCCCCACAAGAGCGTTGGGCGGTTATTGCATACGTTCGCGCTTTACAGCGTGCCCAAAATGCAAGCATAGAGGATGTACCCGGAGAATTTAGAGAAGACTTAGGTTTATGAGCGAGCAACCATCAACATCATCCTTTTATTTAGGCTTCACTGGAAAGTCACGCACTTCGACAATCGCATTTGTCATCGGTATTATCGGTCTTGCTGTTGCCGGTTATGGGGTTTGGCAAGGTGTTCTTCATGATGAATCACGCCCCCTTGCGAGTTGGCTGATTGGCTTTACCGTTTGGTTTTCTGTCGCGATCGGCATGCTATTTATTATCATGATATGGTATCTGTTTGACGCGGGTTGGCCTGTTGTTATCAGAAGACAACTAGAGCACGCTATTAGTGTTTTCCCTTGGCTTGCCTTGATCTTACTTCCCCTTATCTTGATTGGTTGGTTCAACCACAGTAACCCAGGCATCTTATGGGAATGGATGAATCCGGATCTTTTACTCCCTAATGGGGAACCTGTAGGTGAGGACTCGATTTATCTTCATAAATCCCCACTCTTAAATCTCCCATTCTTTACGGTTCGCTTTGCTTTCTATTTCACAATTTTCACAACGTTAGCTTGGGCTCTGCGCAAATCTTCATTTGCGATGGATGTTGATGGAGACATTAAATGGGCTAGACGAGCACGCGTTTGGGCAGCAATCGGTACACCCGTCTTGGCATTGACAGTTACATTTGCAGCGTTTGATTACTTTATGAGCCTTTCATACCATTGGTTCTCAACAATCTTTGGTGTTTGGTTCTTTGCCACATCTATGCGCGCGGCTTTAGCGGTAACTATTATTTTGTGCACTGTATTAAGTTTGGGTGGCCACTTGAAAGGGCTTTTCCGCCAAGCGCATCGATACGAGTTAGGGTGCATGTGCCTTGCGTTTACTATCTTTTGGGCCTACATTGCCTTTTCCCAATATTTCCTTATCTATAATGCAAACATTCCAGAAGAAACCTTTTGGTATAACATGCGCGAATTATTTGTTGATGGTTCTAAAAATTCATGGTGGTGGATAGGTGTGGGCGGTTTGGTCTTTGGCTATTTCTTTATACCATTTTTGCTCCTTCTCTTTTATCGAAATAAAATTATTCCTGCCCGTTTAATTTTTATCTGCTGCTGGATTCTCGTTTTCTTTATTTGCGACCTCTATTTCAATATACTTCCGAGCAAAGAGAATGCAGATAATGTTCTAGGCTACGTAGTTACTCAGTTTTCCATTACCGGTTTCGATATTGCGGCCATTATAGGCGTTGGCGGGATTTGTGCCTGGTCATTCCTAAGAAGTGCCCGAAAACGCGCCCCCATCCCTTTCCGTGATCCTCGCATTAACGAATCTGTTTTCCCTAAAGAAGAAGATATTCACCACCATAAATATTAGTCAGCAATGAGTACTACTAATAATAACCATTACATAAAACACGGTTTTGCAGCTGTCATAGGGATACTAGTTATTCTAGCGGTCTTTTTTGGATTGCTCATTTGGTATGTTCCGAATCGCCCACGTCCTATTGACGAAAAGCTTATTCAAGACCGTTATAAGGCTTTATCTCAACATCAAGCAGAAGATGGTAAGAAATTGGTTCACTACGGTTGGGTAGATCAACAAAAGCAAATTGTTCATTTGCCGATCAAACGCGCAATGGAATTAACCGTAAACGAGTTACACCAACAATAATATGGAAGAATACAACAACGTTTTAGCGATTTTCATACTGGGAATACCCTTTTTTGTTATGGTTGTGCTGGCTATGACGTGGGCAGCAAAAAACGGGCAATTTCAGAATTTAGAAGAAGCATCGCGAAGTATTTTCGATGAAGATGAGCCTGAAGGCCGTCAAATTGATTTTTTTCCAGGTAAAAATAAAAACAATCGTAATTTTAATAAATAATTTTTAATTCCATACTCATGGCATCATCAACAGATATTCACAAAACGGATCTTGATCCTAAGTCCAAGCTAAGGCTCGCTGAAATAGATTCTTCTATGAAAGGCCCTTGCCTGTTCTTTATTTCAGCATCCATTATTTGGCTCATCATAGGAACGCTTTTTGCGCTCATTGCATCAATTTCTTTACATTCGCCAAATCACTTTCCGGCTCAAGAGTGGTTGTCGTTTGGCATAATGCGATCAGCCCACTTGAATGTTGTTGCGTTTGGCTGGCTAAATAACGTTGTTTACGCAGTGGGACTATGGATTATGGCACGTTTATGTCGAGTGCCTCTAAAATATAATTGGCTATTGTTTGTTGCCGGGATATTTTGGAATTTGGGAGTAGTTATAGGCGTAGCAGCTATCTTTAATGGGCACATGACTTCTGTGGAGTGGCTTGAGATGCCCAAAAATGTGGCACCCTTGTTGGCTCTTTCATATGGTTTTATTGGTGTTTGGGGAATTGTTTCATTCAAATTCCGTAAAGGGGAGCACGTTTACGTTTCTCAATGGTACATACTTGCCGCTTTGTTTTGGTTTCCCTGGCTGTACACAATCGCACAGATATTAATTTTTTGGTTCCCCGCAAGAGGGACAATTCAAGCACTTACTAATTGGTGGTTTGGGCACAATGTCCTTGGTCTATGGTATACCCCAATGGGTGTGGCTGCCACGTACTACTTTATTCCTAAAGTACTTGGGAAACCCATCCACAGTTATTACCTGTCCGTTATTGGTTTTTGGACTCTTGCGTTTTTTTACAATTGGGCGGGTGTGCATCACCTGATTGGTGGGCCGATTCCTGTTTGGTTCATTAGCGCAGGTATTGTTGCTAGCGTAATGATGGTCATTCCTGTTGTTGTTACCGCGATCAACCACCATCTTACTGTTGTTGGCAGTTTTCATCTCGTATGGGCTAGTCCTACCTTGCGGTTTATTGTTTTTGGAGCGATGTCCTATACGGTGTCAAGTCTTCTGGGTTCAACAATGGCTCTTCGGGAAGTGAACATGGTTACCCACTTTACACAGTTTACTGTTGGCCATGCTCACCAAGGTGCCTATGCTTTTGTTACGATGGTCATGTTTGGCTCCATTTATTTTATGGTACCACGCTTACTGCAAAAAGAATGGCCTTCTGCTAGGTTAATTTCAATTCACTTCTGGGGAACTGCGATAGGAATTACTATATATATAGTTGCGCTCCATATAGGTGGCTGGATACAAGGTTTAGAACTTAATAATGCCGATATACCATTCTTGGAAGTGGTTCGCCATCTTGTTCCGTGGCTTGTCTCTCGTTCAGTAGGCGGTGTATTTATATTGGTGGGGCATATTGCGTTCTTTATTAATTTCTTCTGGATGCTATTCCGTTCTCGTAGACTAACCTTGGCTACAGGACCTACAACTTTCAGCTCAATGAAAAATCAAGGAGTTTCAGCATAATGAAAAGTTTACCTACACTCTTTATTGGCATAACTTTAATGATCGCCTTCTCGTTTACGGGATTGATTGTAATGGCTCTTATTCAATTCGGTTCACTTGAACCTGTAGCGATGGAGGAGGGTGAACCGCTTTATCCTCAAGCCATTGCAGGCATGGCGCAAATGGGAAGGGAAGATTACATTCGCTTAGGATGCATGTATTGTCACTCTAATCAAGTTCGTCGCAAGGGCTTTGGTTCCGATTTCGAAAGAGGTTGGGGGGATCGCCAAACAGTGGCTCGCGACTATATTTTGCAAAATCGCGTTCTACTTGGGACGATGCGAACAGGCCCGGATCTTACGAACGTAGGTCAGCGTCTCTCCAGTGAAGACTGGCATTATCTCCATTTGTATGATCCTCAAATTACATCAAAGGGCTCACTCATGCCTCCATTTTCATACCTTTTTGAGAACCGCAAAATAGATGGTGAACCTTCGCCTTATGCTCTAAAGTTTCCTCCAGGTTATAAGAAAACACCCAAAGAGGGGTACGAGATCGTTCCGACTACTCGCGCCGAGGCATTGGTTGCGTTTTTGCTAAGTCTTAAACTTAATTACGAACTTCCAGAATCACGCTTCAGTGAGTAAACTAAATGAGTAAAAAAGATAAATCTAAAGATTCTTTATCCCAACAGAATACCCATTCCCACGACACAAGGGAAACAAGTGCTTTTGGAGATATAGAGCTGCAACAGTTGCACGACCAAATTCAGCGTGAAAAAGTCGAGCCTCAGGAACTTTCTGCGCCTATCCCTCTGTTCTTTCTTGTGCTGTGTGCCGTTCTTGTATTTTGGGCAGGATTCTACTTTGCTCGTTATTCAGGCGGCTTTAGCCCGAATGTTTTTAATCCCGAGGCTGCAGTAACGGCTGAAGTAACAAAAACTGAGGTTGCCTTTAATCCAATAGCCCATGGAAAAAAAATATTTTCGAGAACCTGTGTGCAGTGCCACCAAACTAATGGCCAAGGCTTGCCAGGTGTTTTCCCTCCATTGGATGGTTCACCATGGCTGAATGGAACACCGGAACGTCCAGCCAGCATTCTTTTGTTAGGATTACAAGGTCCTTTAAATGTCCATGGAACAGAATATAATGGAAATATGCCATCGCACAGCATGCTTTCAGATAAGGATATTGCTAGTGTTTTAACATTTGCTCGTCAATCATGGGGTAACGAGTCTCCTGCCGTAGAGGAGGAATTAGTTGCCGAAGTCAGGAAAGGTTTAGGCGATCGAAAAACAGCGTGGACAGCTCCAGAATTACTGAAGCTCTATCCCCTAGAGAATGAACACTAGTTTTTCCGGCTATTAGCAACTTGTAAAGTTTGTCTTTTGTATTGCCTATGGTAAACGTAATTTTCTGTACAAATTTGTACAAATTAAGTTTACTGAATAGTGAATCATGCCAAACGTGACTACCTATAAATACTCAAATTTCATAAAACTATGACTCACTTGATTAAGACCGCTTCCGATGTAAGGCAATCCTTTCTCGACTTTTTTAAAGGTAAACACCACGTATTAGTTGAGTCTGAGTCTCTCATGCCGAGCTCGCCGAACCTTTTATTCACAAACTCAGGAATGAACCAGTTTGTGCCCTACTTCTTGGGGGATCGACCAGCTCCATTCCCATCAGCAGCAGACACACAAAAGTGCATCCGTGCTGGAGGTAAACATAATGACTTGGAAGATGTTGGCTTTGATACCTATCATCAAACTTTTTTTGAAATGTTGGGTAATTGGTCCTTTGGCGATTATTTTAAAAAAGAGGCAATTGAATGGGCTTGGGAGCTATTAGTACAAGTCTGGGGCTTTCCTAAAGAACGCCTTTACGCAACCGTTTATAAGCCAGAGAAAGGAGATCCCTCCGACTTTGACCAAGAGGCTTATGATATTTGGAAAGCAATTTTTGAAAAAGAAGGCATGAATCCAGATATTCATATCGTCTACGGTAATAAAAAAGACAACTTCTGGATGATGGGCGATACAGGCCCTTGTGGCCCTTGTAGCGAAGTCCACATGGATCTCACTCCAAAAGGGGACAGTAAGGGTAAACTCGTGAATCGTGATTCTGGCCGTTGCATTGAAATTTGGAACCTTGTTTTTATTCAATTTAACGCCGAACCAAATGGAGCCTTCAGTAAATTGAAAGCAAGGCATGTTGACACGGGTATGGGGCTTGAACGTGTTGCTGGCATTCTTGCGACAACTAACAATTTTACTGACTATTCCAAGGAACCTTCTAACTATAATAGCGATCTTTTTATTGATCTCTTTGCTCATTTGGAGGAAATGTCCGATCATAAATATCAAAGAACAGTTCCAACTGATCGCGACAAAATGTCAGAAATAGAAATTCTGGATTGCGCATTTCGTGTTATCGCTGACCATATTAGAACGCTCACATTTGCCATTGCGGACGGGATTATTCCAGGCAATGAAGGCAGAAATTATGTCTTAAGACGAATCCTTCGCAGAGCGGTTATGTTTGGCAAACGTTTAGACCTTCCCCACGGCTTTTTCTCTACTCTTGTTGATCCTTTAATTGCAAAAATGGGCAGCGTTTTTCCCGAGTTAATTGCTAATTATAAGATGGTAAAACAAATCATTGAAGCGGAAGAGAAAACCTTTGATAGAACTTTGGATCGTGGTTTGCTTCTGTTTGATAAAATAGCACAAAGCTCGCATGCTATTATTTCCGGTGAGGAAGCATTTATATTATACGATACTTATGGCTTTCCGCTAGATTTGACGCAATTAATGGCTAAAGAACGAGGCCTTACTGTAGACGTAGAAGCCTTTGATAAAGCAATGGAGGCGCAACGTACACGAGCACGGGCGGCTCAACAAAAAACAACCATTACTGTCAGCGATGATGACACATCAGTTCACACGACTCAGTTTATTGGATATGACTATGACCAGTTAAGTAATGTTGAGACAACGATTACGGGGATTGTTGAGTCTGAGGGGAACACCTTTTTGCTTTTCGAACAAACGCCTTTTTATGCAGAAATGGGCGGTCAAGTAGGTGATACTGGTATTGTTGAAATTAAAGGTCATAAAATCTATGTGCTCGATACAATTAAGGACGATGCTGGCCGTACATTACATAAAGTAAATATCAAACCGTCAGAGATAAAAGTGGGCATACCTATTTGCGTTTCTGTTGATATGGAGCGAAGGTCTGATATACAACGTCACCATACCGTTACGCACTTGATCCATTGGGCATTACATCAGGTCTTGGGCAATCATGTAAGACAAGCAGGTTCCTATGTAGATGATAAACGTTCGCGTTTCGATTTTAGCCACTTCGAGGCAATTTCGAATGAACAACTTGCAAGGATAGAAATGCTTGTTAATATGAAAATCTTGGAAAATTCAAACGTGAGTACTTTTGAAACTCCTTTTGATAAAAAACCTGATAATTGTATAGCTTTCTTTGGTGAAAAATATGGTGCGATTGTACGTGTTGTTGATATAAGCGGGTACTCTGTTGAGCTTTGCGGAGGAACACATGTTCGCTCCACTGGAGAAATCGGCATGTGTAAAATAATTTCTGAAAGCGGTATAGCAGCGGGCACAAGGCGCATAGAGGCTATTACTGGAAAACACGGATATGCTCAAATTACCCATACTTATTCTAGTATGCAGCATCTGGCGCAGACATTTGCTTGTAAACAAGAAGAAGTAGAGCATAAATGCAAGGAACTGATTGAGCAAAAAAAATCATTAGAAAAGCAAATACGTGCTTATCAGCAAAAGTTTGCGGCATCCCAAGTGGAAGCACTCGTTCAGGATGCTAAAGAAATAGAAGGTCATAAATGGGTTATTGGTGAAGTCGAGATCCCGAACCCAGAAGATATGCGAGGGGTTTCTATACAAGTTCTTCAAAAAACACACGCCCGTGGCGTTATTCTTGGAGGTATTTTTGGGGATAAGGTGACAATCCTGGCGATTTGCACGCCGGAAGCGATACAGGCTGGTTATAGAGCAGGGGATATCGTACGCGATCTAACTGCTCAACTTGGCGGAAAGGGTGGCGGTAAGCCCGAATTTGCTATGGGCGGTGCCAAGGATGTTAATGGACTTTCATCCGTCTTAGCGAATTATATGCCTCACACGTATGCAGAGGCCAAAAATGCTTGATCCAGTGCTATTATAAACTCCTTGACTTAAGCGTATAACAAGGCGCATTCTTTGTTGCACACTCCTATGAATGCTATTCTTGCGGCAATGGTTAATGAACGGTGGCAACCTGGTATAGGTGACCCTAACTTTTGGGGTTGGGTTACTGTATTTGCTTATTTCTTTGCCTTTTACATGTGTGCTCGATGTGTTCTTCATACGCCTCGTTTCAGAGAAAAGTTCATTTGGCTTGTATTTACCGGGATTATGCTTTTTTTGGGTTTTAATAAGCAACTGGATCTACAAAGCTTTTTCACGCAAGCGCTGAAGGATTTAGCTAAGGAACAAGGTTGGTATGAACAGCGGAGAGCGTACCAGGTCTATTTCATTGTTGCACTTAGCCTTTTCGGAGCTGGCTTTATTGTTGTTTTTGGAGGCTTTATGCTGTTTTCCTTTAAGAAGTTTTTCTTCCCGTTTGTCGGTATTGCGTTCCTCGTGTTTTTTATTGTTATGAGAGCAGCATCCTTTCACAAGATGGATTCATTTCTTAACACCAAAGTGATCAATATCAAGTACAATGTGTTAATCGAACTTACAGGTATTGTCTTTGTTATTTTTGGAGCGAAGCTTGAATTGATCAATAAACGACTTAAGAAAGTAGTGGGAACGGCCAAAGATCCTTCAGGTTGATTTTTAGTACTGCCTTGAGTAGGAATTGCCGCCGACTTGTAGGGCTTCATAGGTTGTCTCGGAAAGCTCTTGGATGAACCTGCTTGGCTTGAGTAGTTGTGGTGGACCGCCTTGTACCATGATTTTAGGGAAGGTTAGATAGAGCTCGTCTTTAGCGCGTGTTACGGCTACGTAGAATAACCTGCGCTCCTCTTCCATATTGTCCTCTTCGATGGCGCGTTTGGAGGGGAACATGTTTTCAGCGAGGCCGATTACGAAGACGAGAGGAAATTCTAGTCCTTTTGCTTGGTGGATGGTGGTTAGGCGGACGCTGTCTTCGTTTGCATCAATCGATCGATCGTGCATTTCGGAACTGAGGAGGACGAGTTGAGAGAGGAGGTCTGGCATGTTATCGTAGCGTTTTGCGAAGCCGAGTAAGCTTTCGAGGTCGTCTTGGCGAGTGCGCCAGTTGGCGTAGACGTTTCGGATGTAGTAGCTGTACCAACCTTCCATTGCTAATTTAACGGTTTCTTCGGGTGTCAACTTGTCGGCATTTTCGGAAATATCCTGGAGGGTGATGGCGAGGTCTGTCCAATCGTCTTTTGCGGGTTCGGGCACCTTTTTAAGAACTTTCTCGTGAGTCATGACGGAGTAGGGCGTTTTTTGCTCTTTGGTTGAGAGCTCATGGGTCAGGAGGAACAATTTTTCGGCGGCTCTGGGACCGACTTTGGGCAGGAGGCAGGCGAACCGGTAGAAGGCTGTGCTGTCTTGTGGATTGCAGGCGAAGCGTAGTTGGGAGACGAGATCTTTTACGTGGGCTTGTTCGAAGAAGCGTACTCCGCTTGTGATCTGGTACGGGATGTTTTGGCGAGAAAGCTCCATTTGGAGGTCCATGGAATGGTGGTGGGCTCGGTAGAGGATCGCGATGTCGCTTAGTTTGTAGCCTTGTTGGAAAGCGCCGTGGATTCTTTTGATGATGAAGTTTGCCTGTTGCCGGGTATCGTTAGTTGTTATGAAGTAGGGCTTTTGGCGGGATTCTCTTACTGGTTTGAGCTCTTTTCGGTAGCCGGCGGAGATGGGTTGGCTTTCGAGGACGTTGTTTGCGAGTTCGAGGATTTCCGGAGTGCTTCGATAGTTGGTGACGATTTTGTAGATTTGGGCTCCCGGGTGTCTGTTGGGGAACGTCATGATGTTTTCGAAGTTTGCGCCTCGCCAGGTGTAGATGCATTGGGCGTCGTCGCCTACGGCCATGATGTTGTGGTGTTGTGCGCCGAGCCTGTCAATGATGTCTGCTTGGATGATGTTTGTGTCTTGGTATTCGTCGACGAGGATGACTTTGAATTTGGTTTGGTATTCCTGGGCGGTTTGCGGGTTATTTTTGAGGAGGTTTAACCAGTGCTCGAGGAGGTCATCGTAGTCTACTACTTGTTGGGTGAGCTTTTGATCTTTGTAGAGGCTGGCGAAGTTTTCGATGGGGCCGATGAGGTGCTCGAAGTGGGGATATTTGTCCTTTACTACTTTGGCGATGGAGGTGCAGGTGTTGCGGGTGTAGCTGATGATTTCGGCGATGACTCTGGGCTTTGGGTTTTCCTTGTTTTTGGAGAACTGGGCATCTTGGTTTTTGATGACTTCGCCGAGGAGGGCTTCCGCGTCTCCTGCGTCCAGGATGGTGAAGCTGGGGGATAGGCCGACTTCGGTGGCGTGCCTGCGGAGGATTTTTTGCCCGATGTGGTGGAATGTTCCTCCCCAGAATTTATCCGCGGAGACCCCGGTGAGGTTTTCGACGCGTAAGAGCATCTCTTTTGCTGCTTTGTTGGTGAAGGTGAGGAGGAGGATTTCCCAGGGGGCGATTCCTTGTTCGAGGAGGTAGGCTACCCGGTAGGTGAGCGTTCTTGTTTTGCCTGAACCGGCTCCGGCGAGTACGAGGGCGGGGCCTTGAGGGGCGGTGACGGCCGCGTATTGTTCGGTGTTGAGTTCATCTTTGAAGTTGATTCCGGGAGCCATGCTGTGGGTCATTGATCTTATGTGTGAAGATTATTATTAACTTTAGGCATGGTATAGGCGGAGGTGGTGACGGGCAACTCTTATTAGGAAGAGTGTGCTGTTTTTCGCTTCGGCTATTCTCCCGGAGACTTCGGGGTTTGTTTCGCGATGGCCTTCCGTTAAGCATGTTTTATTAGACTGGCGTCTCGTGCCCTGATGTTGCGAGAAGGGGACGTGTTTTACGCTCAGGCGAGGAGTTAAAACCTCCGCGCCCGTGACATAAGCAACCGTCTTGCCTCGACCAGGAGTAGACGTGAGGGGAGTCAAGACGCTATGGTGGGACGATGGTTGCCATCAATGGCAGTAAAGGGGTGGGTGTGGTGATGATATTCATGGGAAATGAGGGTTTGTTATGTTGGGTAAGAGAGAAAGACTACCGACGCGAGCGTAGCGAGCGGAAGGGCTTTTTTTTTTGAAAAAAATGATTGAGGGGTGGATTTTGAGTGGTATAGTTACGGATGGAGGGGAATAGGGGGTGCCCGAGAAGGGGGTTGAGGAGTTAGTTTTGGAGGGGTTGGTTTTTTGGTGTTTTGTTCATAACTAAATGCATGTGGGCGCTTTTGTTTTAGGTTGTTTCGTATGTTGGGGGGCTGTCTATGCCGAGGCTATGTGAGAGGGGAGTTTTTTGAATGGTGCTGTGAATGCTGGTGGGTCGGTGTTTTTTTTGGGGGGGCCGCCTACGCCAAGGCTATGGCGGACATGCTTAGCGACTCATTTCGTTATGGGCTGGTGGCCCGTGCCTCGAAGCGCTAAGGTGCGGACACTCTTGGCATGGGTCTTTTTAGTGGATGGTTGCGTGTGGTTTGAAGAGACAAGGCGATGGGAGGGGGCGTGATTTTTTAAATAAATGAATTGAGGAGTTGCAGGTGTGTGTTAGGATTACGGACGGAGGGAAAGAGGGGGGCCAGAGAAGGGGGGGTGAATCATGGGGAGTTTTTTGAGGTGTGGCTTTGTGAGACTGCTTTGGGTTTTGTTTGGGTGTTGGCGAATTTTGGTTTACCTACGCCGAGGCTATGTGTGATGGGAATTTTTTTGAATGGCGTTGTGCGTGATGATGGGTTGGTTGTTTTTATTGGTGGTGGTGGTGGTTTGACCTGCTTACGCCGAGGCTATGGCAGACACGCTTAGCGACTTATCTCGTTATGGGCTGGTTGCCTGTATCTCGAAGCGCTAAGGAGAAAGAGGGGGTGCCCGAGAAGGAGGTTGATGGGTTTGGTTTTGGGGCGGGCACTGTTTTGTTTGCTTGCGTTGGGTGTGCTAGACTTTTTTTTGTTGCTGGGGGTTCGGCTGGCTTACGGGAAGGCTTGGGCAGGCAAGTTGGGTGATGGTTTTGGTATTGTTACACGCAAAGAGCCAAGGTGAGGTCGCCGGAGGAGAGGGGGAGGTTTTTTTTTGATATTTTGGCTTTTTGCGGAGGATTACTGTGTGCGTTGATTTTTTTGGGTGAGCGGTGCCTGAATTTAAATATTATTCACCTAACGATTTTAAGTTAGGGAGCGGTGGGGTTTGTGGGGATTCGTTTTTGGAGCTTTCTATTATACCAGAGTGTCAATAGTTTTTCCGGGCGATAATTGGGATAGTTGGGATAATTGGGATGTTTTTGAAAAATAGTTGAAATTTTTTGCTGTTATGTGAACATTGGAGCACTAGGGTTGCGTAAATAAAATGAGCGATAGCCGTCAGATTATTTTGTGCGTTTAATTCCTAACGTTTTTTAAATTAGAAATTCAATTTTTTGAAGTTTAAGACGCCAGGGAAAAGGGGTGTCTTATGTTTTGCTTTTTGCCTGATGTAGGAGGTTGTTGTAGTAAGCGGCAGTATGGAAGCATAACGCCGACGCGAAGCAGGACTACAAGGGTGTGGAAGAGTCAGTTGAGTTTAATCTCTTTTCGCTGATTATAAAGCATCAAGTATGTCATCTATATTTTCCTCGCCAACCTGTTTTTTCAAAGCCTCAATAAGCTTGTACTTATAAACATATTTTTTGATCCTGTTGAAAAATCTTTTTTCTCCGAGCCTGTTTATGTAGTCCCTGATTTCGCTTTTAACTTTTTGTTTCGTAGTGCGCTTTTTCAGGAACTGTAGCACTTTCATTACGCCCTTGCTCTTGTATTCTTTCCATAACTGATTTTCTATATCTTTTTTACATCCCTTTAGTAGATTAAAGAAATAACCAAGATTAACAATTTGCTGTTCACTATCTAGATTTTTCAAAATGAGGCCTCGAAATTTATCGGTGAAAAATGAATTTACGCTACACTGTCTATGCTTTTGCATATAATTAAAAAGTAGCTCCAAGGGCTTATGGAAATCGCTAAAATAAAGGGGAGCGTTGTCTGTTTGTAGCTTTGGTTCTATTTTATCTTGAAAAGACTTGGCAAAGTTGACTAACTGATCTGGATTATCGCTAAACACATCTGTGTAGTACCCAAAAATTGAAAATAGATTGTTGGGTCTATTCCTATTAATCGGCAAATCCTGATACTGCTTATCGTAGGTTATATCAACGATTCTGTTCATCCAGTCTTTTACTGTATTTAGCACTTTCTCTTTGTTTTGTGAAATGAGCCGATCTCCCTCAAATAGATAAAGGTTCTTTAAATTCTCGTTACTGTACTCAAACCGATTTGCTTGGAATATCATGTACTTATAGATGTCCTTTTGCTTCTTTTTGAGAATTTCTATATACAATTCCTCCAAAAAATTAAAAAAGCAAGAGAATGTTTGCAGAGGATTCTCTTTGTGATTACAGACTAACACATAAGGAAGAAAATGTTCAATTCTTCCTCTGTAATCCGTATCCTCCTTTTCCACTATACGCTGAATTGCTTCATCTCTTGTTTTTTTGCAAGACACATTTTGAATGAGAGATAAAGCATCTTGGTCTCTAACTTCGCTAGGAGGTACGAATCCATTGACAGCTCGTTCGAAGTAATTTGCCATAAATGTACTTGGATTATATCGCTCGATAGAATTTCCTTCGCTAACTAAATTTTGCATTCCCTGTAGTGTTTCGTTATCAGGATTTAATAAATACCTTTCATTTATTGAAGATCTACCATCTAGCGTAGGAAATTTATCGAGCGATTCGGGCTCTGATTTTAGAATATCCCTTAGATAGCCATGATCTAAGAATTGAAATAATCGACATAAGTGATCTTTTTCAGCTTTATCCTTTGAATTCTTTTCTTTATCTGTTTGGATGCTATGGTCTTTTTGCTTCTCCTCTGAAGTTTTTTCCAGTCTTTCACCCCTCTTGTAATCTATGTATTTATAAAACTCTTTCCTATGTCTGATCCGCAGCATATTCAGTAAAAATAATTGATCTATATCGACTTCGCCATGCAAGTAAGATGCTTCATGATGATTGTCTGTATCGTAGTACCCCCAGTCTGTAGCTGTTCTTCTCAATGCAGTTTTTAAGCTTCTTGGATTACCTATAAAGTAATTCAGGATATCTCTTATAAAAGCAAATTTAACTTTTTCACGTTTCTCTTTAAGGGGATCGATGTCCTCAAAGCGATTATAAGTGGCATTACGAACTCTGCTAAAAACCTCTACTAGTAGATCTTCTTTAATGCGGGGGATAATAAATTCATAGTCGATTATTTTTGCTGCATCTTCGATGACATCGGGCTTTACATTCAAAATGAATGAGATCCGTTTTGCTTCTCTAAGATTGTATAGTAAGGGATCTAAATCAGATGGCTGGAAGTATTTGCCGATTTCTCGATCCAGGTCTTCTATGATTAAGACGACATTTTTATCGATAGCAGCGAGGGCTTCTGATATTTTTTCAAGGGAGTTTGTGGGGGAAAGGTGCTCTGTAAGGGCGCCTAAAGCGATGCTCCACCAGGAACCATTTCCTTTTAGGGTGGACTTCATGTATTTATCTGAAACGTTTTTTAGGCCAAAGGACTCTAGGTGATCAGATAGGCTTTCTACCAATTCATCTATGAGTATTTGAATAACGTTTTTGTAGTCATCTGCAGCCCAGGTTTCTTTTCGAACAAATATGATGTTTGAATCATTGTATGAATTTCTGGGATTTACTTTTTCCATGATCAAGTTATTCAAACTTGTTTTGCCGGATCCGTAGTCTCCTAGAATGGCTATAGTTTTTCCCGGGGAGCTTTTTATTATTTTTGCTAAGTGATCCGCATATTGATGATAGTTAAAATAGTCTGTTCCTACATCTTCAATAGGTTTGTCATATTTAAGCCAATCCATTAGCTCGTCATCAGATAAATCGGAAAGATTGTGTGTTTTAGGCTTATCATTTTTTTTCGCATCAGGATTATCCTTTGCGGGGGAGTCGCTGGATTTCTTATTGGAAGTTTTTAGAAAAGCCAATAGGAAATAAACAAGAAACGGGATGAGCGATACTACGACAAACGAAGGGAGGAATTTGAAAAAACTGTACTTTGCCGTTACTAAGGCCATGCCTTCGTTTGCGTAGAATTTTTGAAAAAAGGGAGGTATGAACTGAACTGAAACGATGTTCTTGTATGACTCTGTGTAAACATAAGCTTCGAAGAGGCTAAAAGGTCGATCAATGAAAAATACAACTACGACCAACGCTAGACCTAGTAGAAAACCTCCTGCAGCAGTAATTGCGAAAGGTGAATGTTTTAAAAATCTCGTTAAGATAAGTAATATAACAAGTACTACAAGCAGGATCAAAATCCAAGTAGTAGAAGGCATGGCCAACATCACCACCCCGATGGCCACCGACATAAAAATAGACGGGTAGCAGAAATAATTTCTGACAACCTTCCAGTCCTTCGGCAAAGGCGGACGGACGATGCGTATGGCAACGTATAGAACGAACATGAAAAATACGTAGCGAGAAATGAGGACATCTAAGATGGCGTATTGGTTCCAGCCCAGGAGGAGGAAGAAGCCGTCGAAGTAGTGGAAGATGAACCGTTGAAAGAGAGGGCCGGTGAAGGCGGCGGCGAGTACGCCGATAATGGCGTAGGCAAGTATTAGTAGCCAGCGTTTTGTAATACAGTAGGAACGAGACAATTTTTGATTACTCATGGGGGGTAGGGTAATTTTGATTTTATCTTAAGCAGTAGCCCTTTAGAAGACAAATTATAGAACCTTACGTGTAAATGAAAAGAGGAGACGTTTGCGTGTTGTAAAAGGTGATTATTTTTGCAGATATAGGTTGTATAGCATGATCTATGGGGAATCTAGGGATTAATAACTGCAATAAGCTTAATAAGACGTCTGTTCATTGGGGGTTGGGGAGTGATGGCGGGCGGAGGGGTATTTCCGGTGCGCTTGAGGAGATGCCGGCGGAAATGTTTGTTGAAATTTTTTCTTATGTGCCGATTGGGGACTTGATCGGTAATGATGCTTCTGCGGTGCAGTTTGTTTGCCGGGAATTTTTTGTTTATGTGGATAAGAATATTTTCTTTTCGGTAAAGGAGCGGGCGGTGGAGCTGCTTGGATTGGAGGATGATGCGGTAAAGTTGTATTGTATGAAGTATTGTTTGGGGAATTATGGGGGCGTGTTTATTCCGCGAATGGATCGTTTTTTTGTTGAGGATGAGATGATTTTGCGGGTTTGGGGGAGTTTTGTGGGGAGTAAATATAGGGATTTGAGGGATAAGGGCGGGGCTATTTCAAGGCAGATTGCAAGCGTTGTTGCGAGGGGAGTCTTGGGGGAGTGTATGGATATAAGCCCTATTCGGTTTGTGGGAAAGGATATAAATGCGGTTTCGGGGGTGTTGAGGCGGTTGACGTTGTATCATGAGTTAATGGATGAGTATGATGGGGGGCGCGGGGATGATGCGCTTCTGGCAGTGGTGGAAGCTGAATTGCAGGCGTTGACGAAAGGGTGGGGCGATGTTGATTATTATAGAGTCATAAAACTGTTTGTTGAAGAAAAGTGCCTTTTGAAGGAATTGGACTGGTTTGCAGAGAAGTCCGGGAAGTATAAATGCCATTCGTATCTTTATCTTTGTGGCGGGTATGCTAAGGGTGGGTTTTTTGGAGATGCGAAAGCGCGTGCGGAGAAATCTGTCAAATGGCATGGGAGTGCTTATTTTGAGATTTTTAAAGCTTATGTTGAAATGGGGAAAGTGGCGGAGGCCATCGAATGTGTGGCGGAGACGGGGGTATGGAAGGATCGTTGTAATCTAATGCTTTGTAGTGTTTATTTGTGTGCGGGAGATGTTGTTAGAGCAAAAGAGCATGCCCTGAAAGCAGGTGCCTGGAAAGTTCGCTCAATGGCGATGGTAGAGGCATACGTACGTAATTGTTGCCAAGGAGTGTAGGTTATCCTTACGACTTGTGCGGGAGGGATGTTTCTGATTAGAATGGTAACATGTTATCATTCTTTAGGTTAGTATTGGCGAATCTGGTTGCGATGTGGATCGTGCTTTTTGGGGTTATTCTTATGGGCGTGGCGTTGGTGTTTGTGGCGTTGGCGATGTTTGAGAAGAAGGAAGTGGGCGTGCCCAGTAACGCGGTGCTTGTTTTTGATATATCCATGAATATACCCGATGCGCCGGCGAGTGAGGGCTTTAATGAGTTGATTATGGATGTGTATGATCAGGAGCATGAAACGTCGATACATTTGTTGGATGTTGTTAACGGGATTGAGTATGCGGCGAAGGATGACCGGATAAAGGCGTTATTTATTTATGGGAACTTGATGCCTGCTGGTTATGGTAGTAGTTTTGCGGCGTTGCATGAGGTGAGGGAGGCTATTGAAGTGTTTAAGGCTACGGGGAAACCTGTTTTGGCGTATATGGAGAATGCGTCTTTTCATGATTATTATTTGATGAGTGTGGCCGATAAGGTTTATCAGAATCCTTTTGGGAACGTGGAAGTGGTGGGTTTTTCAATGGAGATGCCGTATTTTGGGGTTTGTTTTCAGAGGTATGGAATTGGGGTGCAGGTGACGAAGGCGGGTAAGTATAAGTCTGCAACAGAAATATTTACGGAGGCGAAGATGAGTGAGGCGGAAAGGGAGCAGGGGACGTTGCTCATTGATGATATGTGGAGGGATGTAGCGCAGGATGTTGTTACGAGTAGAAAGATTCCTTCGGATAATTTTAAACAAGCGAGCTCGCGTTTTGGTATTTTAAATACGAGTACGGCGTTGAAGCTTAAGTTGATTGATGAGATGGGGTATTGGGATAATATTTTGCATGATTTGGAGGAGATAGCTGGGCGTAATGAGAAGACGAATACGTTTAACCAGGTTAGTTTAGGGAAGTATGTTGAGAAGATTGATACAGATGGGTGGAGTAGCTATTTTTCTAAAAATCAGGTGGCTGTCGTCTATGCTGAGGGCGAGATTGTTGATGGAGGAGGTTTGAGAAACCAGATTGGAGGGGATAGCTTTTCGAAATTGTTACGTGAGCTGCGTCAAGATGCTGATGTGAAGGCGGTGGTGCTTCGGGTGAACAGCCCGGGAGGGAGCGCGTATGCGTCTGAGATTATTCAGCGGGAAGTGCAATTGTTGAAAAACGTGAAGCCGGTAGTGGTGTCATTTGGATCTGTGGCGGCATCCGGCGGGTATTGGATATCGGCGTATTCGGATAAAATATTTGCGGATCCGACGACGGTGACCGGCTCTATAGGTGTGTTTGGATTATTGTTTAACGTGGAGAAAATCGCAAAAGACTATGGCATCTTTTTCGATGGCGTGAAGTCCTCACCGTTAGCTGATATAGGGACCCTTTCGAGACCCAAGACACCGACGGAGATGGCGATTTTTCAGCATCAGACGAATTTTATTTATAATGCTTTCTTGTATAAAGTGGCTGAGGGAAGGGATATGCCCTTAACGGCTGTGACAGCAATTGCAGGCGGGCGTGTGTGGTCTGGCATACGAGCAAAAGAGATTGGTTTAGTGGATGAAATTGGGGGTTTGAAAGACGCTATAGCTGAGGCGGCGGCGTTGGCTAAGTTAGAAGGACATTGGGATGTGGCTGAGTTTCCTGATAAACACGGTTTTGTGGAAGAGTTGATCAAGAATTTTCTGGATGATTATTCTGAGCCTGCTGCGAAAGGAAGCCGCTTTCTGAGTCGTGTAAAGCGTAAGTTTAATGAAGACGTGCTGTTTATTAATTCATTTAATGATCCGCAAGGAGTGTATGCGCGGATGCCCTTTACGCCTGCATTTAACTAAAAGTAATTAGGCTAACTTTTCTTTGTTTAGCTTTTCGACTAGACGGACGAGATAGCGAATCATCCAGATCATGCGCTCGAAGCGGCTTGAGATGTATTCCATGACCTCTTGTTCTTCGGCCAAGAGCTTGGGATTGTTTTTTCTGATATGGGTATGAATTTTTTCAATAATTTCGCCCTTATCCTCGGTGATTTTGAGAAGGAGGTTGATGTCCATGGGGTCTTCTGATTCAACAACATCGATTACAATTAAGAGAAGCGTGTGGAGGGATTCGCTGATGTTGGTTATGAATTGTTGGAGTTCAGGGGAAAAGGAACTTTTTTCAATAGGAAGGATGAGTTCGCTGAGACAATCATCCATGTTTGTGAGAATTTCCGCGCGAATCTTGTAGTTGAGGATACGATTGAGCAAGCTACGCGTGAGCTCCTTGTCGATGAGTTCGGTGGTGAAGTCTGATATTTCTTTGATTAAATTATCGGTACCGATGTGGAGGAAAGCGGTATTGTATTGACGCGTGGCATCTTCGCGCAGCTCGTCGAAATAGTGCGGGTAGCGCTTGAGGACGCGGAGTTGCTCCCGTTCGATGAGAGAGAGAGCCGTTTCCGGAATAAGAAGCGCTTGGTCGTGGAGGAATTTGGGTCGGCTAAGTTGTTCCTCGGCGGTTTCCGGAAAAAGCTTGTTAAGTAGCCTGTGGAGTGCGGGGATAAATAAAGTGATGATGCCTGCTCCAACGATCTGAAATGTGAGGTAGACGAGCGCTAACTGGAGATGTAAGTGGGGGGTGATTTTCTTCATAAGCGCCATGACCAGCGGGATATGGAAATAGATCTCGATATAGAACAAGGAAACAAAAATGAAGAGCGAGAAAAATTTAAAACCTACCTGAAAGATGGCCAGTTGTTTAGGGGGGCCTTTGAGTTTGGTGGACAAGACAAAGGTTGTGCAGGCGGTACCGAGGTTGGTGCCGTAGATGATCATGAACGCGCTGGCTTTATCCAAGACGCCAGTGTTGGCAAGAGCGATGGCGATAGCAGAGATGGTGGCGGCGGATTGGGCAATAAAAGCCAGTGCGGCGGCTCCGAGCAAACCGAGAATGTAGGATTTATTGGCCGCGACCATGAATTCGAAGAACCAATGATAGTCTCTGAGAGGGACGGCACCCATCTTCATTAAATCCAAGCCGTAGAATAATAAACTTACGCCGAGAAGAGCGCCTACAGCCGGTTTGAGGAGTTTGGATTTATCTAAATCAATGTAATAGAGGAAACCCACCATACCTAGCATGTAGAGCACCATGAGATGGAAATTTATGACGGCGAGGAAGACGAGGATACAGTTGCCGGCGTTTGACCAGAGAACCATGGGCATGGCGCGCCGGGTTGTCATCAGGCCGGCGGAAATCATACCCGTCATAATAAAAGTGACAGCAGAGGTGCTTTGAGTGATAGCACCTGACATGATACCAAACATGGCGCTGACCCATCCCTTGTAAGTTATTTTAGTAATGAAGGTGCGGAAACGCCTTCCCGCGACCAAACGAAGACTTGAGCCGATGAGCCGAACGCCGATAAAGAAAAGGCCAAGGCCGGCGATGATCATGCCGATGACTTCGTATATGCTAAACTTGTCTGGCAAAACGGGGAGGGATTAGAGTGTTATGGGATGTTTTGGAAGATTATAGCGCCATTATAGCAATCGATTGCAGGGATGTCTACGAATTAGACACCTACTTTATAAAATGGAAGCCGATGGAGTGAGGTATCAAGTTACTCAGAAACTAACTTGATGAGTGTTCAGAATCTGAATTTTTTAACGATGCTAGGTAAAATCATTTTATGAATTATCGCCTAAAAGGCTTTGCGGCATAAAATGATTTTACCTAGCATCGTTTTTTTAAGCAAGAGTAATTTTTTAGTTTTTTAATTTTTTTGAGTACGGGGTTTTAATTTCTGGGTACCGAGTAATTTTTTAGTTTTTTTGGTTATGGAGTACGGATTTTTAACTTCTGAGTACTGAATTATGTTTTAGTTTTTTGAGTATGGAGTACGGATTTTTAACTTCTGAGTACTGAATTATGTTTTAGTTTTTTGAGTATGGAGTATGGGGTTTTAACTTCTGAGTTCAGAGTTCCGAAATTTTTGTTTTATTGCGCTTTGGGTCTTTGAAATTAATTTTGAGCCATTCTAAAGGATTCAAAACAGCTTTTGTAGCCATTTTAGGGGCTTTGGGGAGTGATGAAATAAGACGATGTCCTAAATTTTATCTTGGAGGCAAACTTCGTTATGGAGGGCAGCTGTTTCGTCTATTAACGATAGTACTTCGCCGAGAAGGTAGATGGAGCCTGTGACGATGATGATATCGGAACTGTTTTCAGGCAAAAAACGGTTTGGGCTACTGAAAAGCTGTGAAAGTGATTTTATGGAAGCCTTTGGGGGAGCTATCTTTAAAAGTTCATTAGCTGGGGTGGCACGAGGTTGGTTAATGGTCACGAGATAAATTTCGTGTGCGTGTGCAGCTATTGTAGCGAAGATGGCTTGGGCGCGGTCTTCCCCAAGTGTGCCACAGACAAAAGTGAATTGCTTACCGGTTTGTGCGTGGAGCTCTGCTAGATTTTTAGCTAAAATGGCAGCGGAACCCTCGTTGTGAGAAGCATCGAGAATCAAGGTTTGGCCGGTAATGAGTTTAATTTTTTCCCAGCGACCCCTGCAGGTTACGGACATTAGCCCCTTTGATTTTGCGGCTTCTGATACCGGAAATTTGCTTTGCAGGATATTTACGACTAAACTGGCGATGGCAGCATTTTCGCGTTGGCAAGAACCATGAAGCGCTGTTTCCGGATAATTACTTCCTGAGATAGCGTAGACGGGGGCGTTTTTTTGTTTTGCGACTTTACGAATAACCGCTTCTGCCTCAAGGGGGAGAACGCCGATGACGACCGGTGTATTTTGTTTTATGATACCGGCTTTGGCGTGAGCGATTTCAGAGAGAGAGTTACCGAGGATGTTTGTGTGATCCTTGCTGATGGAAGTGATGACGGAGATTTCGGGATTTATGATATTGGTGGAATCATGCTCGCCGCCTAAGCCGACCTCGATGATGGCGATGTCTACCCCTTCTCGCGCGAATTCCAAGAACGTTATACCTGTCATGAACTCAAAAAACGAAACGCCTGATTTGTCAGCGATAGAGGAGAGCTCCTCTGTGTATTGTACGATTTTATCCCGAGAAAGGTTTTGGCCATTAACGCGAATACGCTCACCGAGATAGACGAGATGAGGAGAGGTATGTAACCCTGTTTTATACCCTGCGGTACGATAAATGGAATCCAGTATGGAGCATACGCTACCCTTGCCATTGGTGCCTGTTACATGGATAGAAGGAAAGTTGTTTTGCGGGTTAGACAATTCCTCTGCCAATATTTTTATACGCTCCAGACCCAGTTTTGAACCCGAGTTGCGAAGCGAGTAAAGATATTCCTGGGCTTTAGTGTACCCCATATCTTGGGTGTCAAAATTAAGCGCTAGCGAGCTCGCTTTTTTGATTGTGAGACAATGTTTTGATGAGATATGTAATACGATCGCGCAATTCGTGACGGGTTACGATCTGATCTATTAAACCACGCTCTAAAAGAAATTCTGATGTTTGGAAACCCTCGGGAAGCTCCTGTTGGGTGGTTTCCTTAATGACCCGAGGCCCCGCGAAACCGATAAGCGCACCCGGTTCTGCTAAGATAATATCCCCGAGAGAAGCGAAACTAGCCATGACACCTGCCATAGTAGGGTTTGTGAGAACAGAAATATAAGGAAGACCTGCTAAAGCGAGCCTGGATAATGCGGCACTTGTTTTTGCCATTTGCATTAAGCTGAGGATTCCCTCATACATACGTGCGCCACCAGAAGCGGAGACGATAATGACAGGAGTTCTTTGTTTGATTGCGCGCTCAATACAACGCGTAATTTTTTCACCCACTACGGAACCCATACTGGCTCCGAGGAAGCGAAAATCCATTACAGAAATGTTTACCGGCGTGCCACCCATGGTACCTGTACCTGTAATAACGGCATCATTTAAGCCCGTTTTCTTTTTATATTGCTTGAGTTTTTCATCATAGCAAGAGACGCCCTTGAATTGTAACGGGTTAGCGGAACACAGCTCGCTATCCATTTCGACAAAACTACCTGCGTCTAATAAGGACTGGATTCTAGCAGGTGCGCTGATAGGGAAATGGTAACCACTATTTGGGACAACATTTAAGTTATTCTCCAAATCCTTGTTGTAGACGATCTCGCCTGTCTTGGGACATTTAGTCCACAATCCTGCCGGGATGTCCTTTTTTTTCTTAACATCAAGAGTTGAGTATTTTGGTTTACTGAATAACGCCATGAGCTATGTATTATTTAGTTTAGTATTAAACTATAAACGTGAACGCTTTGCAAGTAAATGATATTTCGATGGATGAAATTTAAGTTTTGTGCCCCTCTATGGTAGAGCGCAGCAGTAGACGCGTTGGTCTATAAGGCCTTGACTTATAATAGGTAAGGTTTATCATGATGGACTACTTTATAAGGGGTAATTGGATCAATAATAAAAAAAATGGCATGGTTTCGTAAAAGTATGGGCCATGGCGTTTTATAAAAAAACAAAAAAGTTAAGACATGTTACTTTCTCGATTAAAATCTGAATGGTTTGGCAATGTAAGAGGAGATTTACTGGCCGGAATGGTAGTGGCCCTCGCACTTATTCCCGAAGCCATTGCGTTTTCTATTATTGCGGGAGTGGATCCCAAAGTAGGCTTATATGCCTCCTTCTGTATTACGGTAGTGATTGCCTTTGTGGGAGGACGGCCAGGAATGATTTCCGCAGCGACGGGAGCCATGGCGTTGGTGATGATAACGCTAGTAAAAGAGCACGGTTTGGAATATTTATTGGCCGCGACCGTGTTAACCGGAGTTATGCAGGTATTTGCCGGTATATTTAAATTAGGCTCATTATTACGATTTGTGTCGAAGTCTGTTGTCACAGGGTTTGTAAACGCGCTGGCGATACTTATTTTTATGGCACAGTTACCCGAGTTTTACGGTGCGGGATGGCAGATGTACGCGATGGTAGCTGCAGGGTTAGGCATTATTTACCTATTTCCCTATATCACCCGAGCCGTACCCTCGCCATTGGTAGCGATTGTTGTTTTGACAGTGCTAAGTATCATGATGGGGCTTGATTTGCGAACGGTAGGAGATATGGGCGAGTTACCCAGTACGCTACCGATGTTCCTCATACCGAACATACCCCTGACGCTGGAAACGCTACAAATTATATTACCCTTTTCACTGACACTGGCGGCGGTTGGTTTGTTGGAATCGCTGATGACTGCTGTGATCATCGATGACTTAACGGATACGCCCAGTAAGAAAAACAAAGAATGCGCGGGACAAGGGATTGCCAATATAGTGACCGGATTTTTTGGCGGGATGGCCGGGTGTGCCATGATCGGGCAATCTGTGATTAATGTGAAATCCGGTGGGCGAGGAAGACTTTCAACCCTGTTTGCGGGATGCTTTTTATTGTTTCTGATCTTGGTATTAGCGGATTGGGTGAAACAAATACCGATGGGCGCATTGGTGGCGGTGATGATTATGGTAGCCATTGGTACCTTTAGCTGGACATCTGTAAAGAACCTGAGAAGCCATCCGAGAACATCAAGCCTAGTGATGATTACGACGGTTATCGTGGTGGTGATTACCCATGACCTGGCCAAAGGCGTGTTTGCGGGAGTGTTGATGAGCGCGCTCTTCTTTGCGAAGAAAGTGTCTCGCCTATTGGTTGTAAAATCTGAGCGAGATGAGCATGGCCAGCGCGTATATACCGTACAAGGACAAGTATTTTTTGCATCCGCGGAACGCTTTGCCACATTTTTTGATTTTAAAGAAGTGGTTGAGAACGTGACTATTGATGTACATAAAGCCCATTTTTGGGATTTATCAGCCGTTGGGGCACTTGATAAAGTCGTACTTAAATTCAGACGAGAAGGCACAGAGGTGAAATTGCTTGGCTTAAACGAAGCAAGTGCTACAATTGTAGAAAACCTTGGTATTCATAATAAAACGGATGTTACCGAGCTGGATCTCACACACTAAAGATTGGGAAAGACTATGAGTAAAATTATTGCCTGTATAGACGGATCAACCTACGCCGATAGTATTTGCCGATTAAGCGCGTGGGCGGCAAAGCAGACGGGGATGCGTGTATGTCTGTTACATATTGCAGCGCCTCATACAGAAATGAAAGCGAAAGTGGATTTGAGTGGCAGTATAGGATTGGGCGCAAAAAGCAGTTTGCTTAAAGAACTCACAAAAATAGACGAAGAGCACGGTAAGCTAGAGCAGCATAAAGGCGTAGAGATCTTAGAACGTGCCAAAAAAGTGTTGGCAGAAAATGGGATTGAGCAGCCAGAGATATTGCATCGCCGAGGCTCCTTGGTTGAAACGATTGCCGAAATAGGAGATCAGGCAGAACTAATTGTGGTTGGAAAAGGAGGCGAGCAGGATAATGCCAAAGCGGGTTATGTTGGCGCGCATTTAGATCGCTTGGCTCACGCCACGCACAAGTCATTGTTGATTGCTACTAAAGAAACCAGAGAAGTTAAACGATTTCTAATTGCGTATGATGGAAGCCCCAGCTCCAATAAAGCGATTGAATATGTAAGCAGTCAGCTCCTTTTTGAAGATTTGGAATGCCATATATTATGTGTGACCGAAAAGACACCAGGGGCTGAAAGAAGTCTGGCATACGCGGAAAATAAAATAAAAGAAAGCGGCATTCAAGTGATAGCACACTTGCACCATGAAGAGGCTGTTGCTGTGGCTGTTACGGACTATATAAAAGAGCACGATATCGATCTGTTATCAATGGGGGCATACGGGCATTCAAAAATGCACAGCCTTTTTTTTGGCAGTACGACTAAGGAGCTTATCCAGACATCGCAGGTACCGATATTGTTGTTTAGGGGTTAGGGAGTTGAAGAGATCAGCCGTGGCCGATGGTGAGGATATCGATATGTTTTGCGCCGTGTTTTTTGAGAATATGAGCACACGTATTTGTTGTTGAGCCTGTTGTGAAAACGTCGTCTATGATGATATAACGGACGTCTGGGTCTAGCGATTTGTTTTTATTTAAAGCAAAAGCCTTACGCACATTTTTAAGACGCTCCTGGCGATTCATACGCGTTTGGGTTTTTGTGTTCTTGGTGCGCTGAAGGAGCTCCATTACCTTAGTGTTTTGTGCTGCGTTTGCTAAGACGTTTGCGATAAAGAGGCTTTGATTGAAGCCGCGCTTACGCTCCTTTTTTGCATGGAGCGGGACGGGTACCAAGACGGCGTTGTTGATGAAATTTATAAACTCGGTTTGCTGTGATAGAAGAGCACTTAAGTCCCTTTCTAAATAGAGACCCCGGTGATATTTTAACTCGTGGATGATCTTCCTACCCGTGCCCCTTAATAAAAAAGCCGTTTTGCCATTTGAGAATACGGGATCGAGCTCAACACACTTAGGGCAAACGCGTTCACCAGAGACATCTCCGTAGAAAGGGTAGCCACATGTTTTGCAGTGAGGGGAGTGTACCCATTCGATTTTATGTGCGCACGGTTGGCAGAGGTATTGGAGAGAACTATTCTTCGTTAAACGCGTTTGGCAAGAAAGGCAGTCTCTGGGGTAGAGCCAATCGAGAAGAATTTTAACGAACTTGAGCATATTTTCTGTGAAAACAGTCGAAGTAAAGCGCAGAGACCAGAAGCGCAAGAACAATGAGCGGTAAGACCCCATCGATCAGCTTTGTTGTGCCCAGGAAAGCCGGGACAGCGGTATCTGTTATCGCGAAATATTTTCGCGTGAAGAGCATGATAAAGACTGTGCCCGCGTGGAAGCCGATACAAGGCATGAGCGAACCTGTCCGTATGAGCAAAAGACTGTGAAAGGCACCCAGTAAAGCGAGGTTTATGAATTCGATTAAATTAAAGCTTTTGCCGATGCCAAAGATGTTATTTAGGGCGATTGTGTAGACACCTGCATCCGGGCTGGCATGGATTTTGAAATGGGCGTAGGCGAAGAAGCAGCTGCTAAGGACGATTGCGATGATAGGCGTAAGCGCTTGATAGAAGAAACGAAAGATGATGGCACGAAAGAGAACCTCTTCGAGTACACCGACTGCGATGGCAGAGATGAAAATAAGGGGAAGCGAGAGGTGTTTGATTAATCTTATTTTCTCATAAAGGGTGTCTGCAATGACGGGAAGAGAAAAACCAGAGGCGTATATAAAGCGGAAAGCAGCCATGAAGAAAATCAGTGAAGCGCCGATGAAGAACCACCTGAATGCTCGATTGAAGCCCTGTTGCGTGAAGTTTAGACCTATTGCGGACCATTGAAAGAGGCCGCAGGAGTAGAGCATCCAGGGGAGTAACGCAATAACAGCGGCCAAACGCACACGATTAAAATAAATATGGATACCCTTTTTTGAGAGGTAGGTGTTGAGTTGATTAGGGGAAGACGCGTGCCAATTCTGGACGAAATCGTAGATAAGAGGCGTTACCGCCATAGCGATTAAAATTGAGCCGAAAAAGATAGCGGCTAGCCAGTAGAGACCCTTGTACTTTGAACCCTTAAGAGGAGCGAAGGGAAAAAAAGGTTTGGTGAGGCGCTTTGTCATACTCATTTAATAATAGACCCTTTCGAGACAGAGCCCCTTGGACGGGGCGGTTACTACGAGCCGCGAGCGAACTCGGCTATCTAGAATCTCTTTGACGCGAGTGGGTTCCATTTTACCTAAACCGACCTCTAGCAACGTACCCGCCATGCTACGAACCATTTTGTACAAATAGCCACTGCCCTCTGTTATTAAACGGATTTTGGAGCCACGGGCCAGGATATCAACCCTCCAGATATTTTTGTTGGGATTATCCTTAACATTGTCCTCACGAGCGGCACCGAAAGCACTGAAGTCGTGTTCGCCGACTAAGTATTTAGCGGCCTCTTGCATGGCCTTAACGTCTACTGGTCTATCCCCTATAGAATGGGTGTAGCGAGATTCCATGGGCGGGGCATAACCCCTGTGGAAGCGATAGACGTAACGCTTACCCTTGGTGGAATAGCGCGCGTGAAATTTATCCGATACCCTTTTGATGTCGTAGACCTGGATGCCTGCTGGGAGGCCGCAACGGAGTGCTCTTAGGAGCTCCGGTGTGGAGTGGACCCAATCGGCATCAAAATGGAAAACGTGTTCCTTGGCATGGACACCCGAATCTGTACGCCCTGAGCTATGGACACGGACGGGTTGTTTGAAAATGACGTGAAGACGCGCTTCGAGAAAATCCTGTATAGTATTGCCCCCCGATTGACTTTGCCAGCCGAAGAAGTTGGTACCATCGTAAGCACATTTACCCCTCCAACGCATTGAGGAACTCTTGAAGGATTAACGTTGCGGCCCGCGAATCTATATCACCCGTTTTACGATCCCTTTGTTGTTGGGCAATCGTTTTGCGCTTTTTTTTATGCATTATGCTTTGCATGTCAAACTCCGCCTGAGCGGACGTGAGCCGCTCATCCGTTTTATGAATAGGGAGCTGGAAACGCACTTTTAGGATATCGATAAATTGATCCACCTCCTTTGCCTTGAAACCGATGGAACCATCCATGTTGTACGGGTAGCCGATGACGATAGCCCCGACCCTGCGTTGTTTGATTACATCTGAAATTTGTTGGAGACGATCCTCTAACGATTTTCCGATAGCAGGCGGGATGGGCAGAGCGATACCCAGCTCATCCGCGAAACTGAGCCCTATGCGTTTTTCCCCGTAATCGATCCCTAGGTAGTTCAAGTGTATTTCTTTAGGTTAGCGTCTTGAGACAAATTTTGAACCAAAGCCTTGATATCCTTTGTGCGATTTCTAGGACAGATCAACGTAGCATCTTTGGTCTGAACAATCACCATATCGCTGATGCCAATGACAGCGGTTAAGTGACCATCTGTGTTGACGATGATGTTGTTATTCGAGTCCTCAGCAAAAGCAGTACCATTGATGACATTACCGGCACTATCTTGAGGAAAGTGGCGAGCGATGGCCTCCCATTCACCAACATCATCCCAGTCGAACCTTGATTCAATGACAACGACATTGATCGCCTTTTCCATGACCGCGTAGTCGATCGAAATCCTTTCCATTTTAGGGAAAATATCCTTTAAGACCCCATCGATCGGTTTATTAGCCGCGAGCTCGGAATCTATTTGTTTGAGAGAAGCGAAGAGATTAGGAGCATGTTCCTCAAAAGCGGAAAGGATGGCCTTTGCGGACCAGATGAACATACCGGCATTCCAGTAGTAGTCACCCGAAACGATATATTCCGTTGCCGTTGATTTATCCGGTTTTTCAACGAAACGACGGACAAAGAAAGCCGTGTAGCCAGCGAAGTTCTCCCATTCCTTGCCACGCTGGATGTAACCATAGGATGTAGAAGCCTCGCGAGGCTTGATGCCAATCGTTACCAAGACAGAATCCCTTTGCGCGGCAGAAAAAGCAGCATTTAACGTACCCTGGAAATCGTCCCTGTTATTAATGACATGATCGGCCGGGAAGATAGCTAAGACAGCATCCGGATTCTTGCGCTTAACAAGAACACTCGCTAAGCCAACGGCAGCGGCGGTATCCCGCCCTTCAGGTTCGATGATTACCTGGTCCGGTGTTATAAAATCCTTACAGACATCACAGATAGCCTCTTTTTGAGTGGCATTCGTGATGATAAGCATGTTTTCCTTAGGGACGATACCCTCGAGCCTTTCAAGCGTTTGGACGATGATAGGCTTGCTGCCGACAATAGCTTGTACGTGCTTAGGATGAGAGAGACGGCTCATAGGCCAGAAACGTTCCCCCTTGCCCCCCGCGATAATGACCACATATTTATTTTTCATATAATGATTTTTATTTACTATATTCTAGTTTGATAAATTGTGTAAAAACAAATAACATTTGAAGGAAGAAATTTCAAATATTAATAAAAGGATAATGGACGAACTGACATCAGAAGAACTGGCGCGATATGGACGCAATGTTATTTTGCCAGGAATCGGAAAGCTTGGGCAAGAGAAACTTAAGCGCGCGCGCGTATTGATTGTTGGATTAGGGGGGCTGGGTAGCCCTGTAGCTATGTATTTATGCGCGGCAGGTGTGGGCACCCTTGGGTTGGCCGATATGGATGTTATTGAAGAGCATAATTTGCAACGACAAGTCTTGCATGATACCCTTGGTATAGAGCGCAAAAAAGTGGATTCGGCCAAAGAACGGTTAGCTAACTTGAACCCCCATTGCCGATTGGTTATACATGAAACAGGCGTTCGGCCGGACAATGTTTTAGAGATATTAGCGCAGTACGACCTTGTGGTGGACGGGACAGATAATTTTCCCACACGCTATTTAATGAACGACGCGGCCTATATGCTCAATAAACCACTTGTTTACGGTAGCCTATTTCAATATGAAGGCCAGGTAACCGTTTTTGAAGCTTATAAAGACGGGCCCTGTTACCGCTGTTTGTTTCCGGAAGTGCCGGAGCCCGGAACCGTTCCGAACTGCTCTGAAGCAGGGATATTGGGGGCGCTTTGTGGTGTTATAGGCAGCCTGCAAGCGATGGAAGCGCTTAAGTTTATTGTGGGTTTAGGAGAACCCTTAAGCGGCCAGATGTTGACTGTAGCAAGCTTAGCGGGACGCTTTCAGAAAATGCATATTAAGAAAGACCCCAAGTGCCCCCTATGCGGGACACACCCCAGGATAATTTCGATTGAAGCTAGCAATTATGAATTTGAGTGTACGCTGAATAGAGAAGACCATTTGGTGACCGAAGGATTGCCCTACGAAGTAGAAGCTGAAACGGTAGCAGACTGGCTGAAATCCGGCGAAGTATTGTTACTAGATGTGCGCGAAAGCTACGAAGTAGATATATGCCGACTAGAAGGATCTGTTCATATACCGATGGGGGAGCTTCCTGAACGTTTTCAACAGATACCAAAAAACAAGACAGTGGTTGTATATTGCCACCACGGTGGGCGAAGCCTTTATATGACCAATTTCTTACGTGAAAAAGGGTGGGACAATGCCACTAATTTAATGGGCGGGATAGAAGGCTGGGCGCGCAAAATTGACCCCAGCATGCGACGTTACTGAGGATTGTCACTCTTAGAAAGTAAATATATAATTTTGGAGCCGCGCTTTGATTTCATCAACCACGTACATTTCCTCAACAGGGGAAGGGGCGTGGAACGTGACCGAGAAGCGAATACCCGCTTCGGTATCATCCCAAGGAACCGTGCTGATAAGATGTTCACGGATAAGCCATTGACTAAAGTCCTCCGCATTGGAGAAATGGGTTATTTCGCTACCCCTTTTGGCAGACCTGGGCGCTTTTGTATACAAGAAAAAGCTACCCTTAGGCATTGAGACGATAAAGCCCAATTCACTGAGCGCACCCATAAGAAGATGCATACGCCGTGAGTACTTCTTCATTATCTTGTCGGTAATTTGCGGTGTATAAAGGGCAAGCGCAGCTGCCTTTTGGATAGCGAGGAATTGGCCGGAGTCTGTATTGTTTTTGACATCACCGTAGGCCTTTATGATTAAAGGGTTACCACAGACCCAGCCCATTCGCCAACCCGTCATATTAAAACTCTTCGAAAGGGAATGAACCTCGATACAATTTTCCATCGCTTCAGGAACCTGGAATATGGAACGGTAAACACCATCGTAGACGAGGGCGGAGTAGGCGGCATCTTGGATAATTATGATTTCATTTTGACGAGCCCAGGCGATCGCATCCCTATAGAATTCAAGGGGAGCTGAAGCGCCCGTTGGGTTATTAGGATAATTAAGCACCAAAACCTTTGCGCGCTCTACTATCTCATTTGGAATAGCGTTGAGATCCGGCAAATAATGATTAT
Source organism: Verrucomicrobia bacterium CG1_02_43_26 (assembly GCA_001872735.1). NCBI lineage: Bacteria > Pseudomonadati > Verrucomicrobiota > Verrucomicrobia bacterium CG1_02_43_26. Next base: position 134,437 of record MNWT01000014.1, read on the forward strand.
CCTCGGTTAGCGGGAGATTAAACACCTCCCCCCCCAGATAACGGGTATGGGTTGCAAAGATATTGTAACCAGGAATCGTCATGAGAGCGACATCCCCCGGGTTAATAAAGCACGTAGGGAGGATTGATAAAGCGGATTTGCTGCCGATGGAGTGGATGATATTGGTATCCGGGTTTAACTTAACGTTAAACAGATTAAGCATATAATGAGCAACCGCTGCCTTGAATTCGCGACAACCATTATCCGCGTAGGTGCGATTTTCGGGGAGAGCTGCCTCTAACTGGAGCGCGCTGACGATTTCCGGGAAAGCCATATCATCCGGCTCACCCACGCCCATATCGATGATATCTAAATGAGGTTTTTCCAGAATAGCCTCATTTTTAGCGAGCTTAATTTTAGCAAATTTATAGAGTTCGGTGGATTTACCGTAGAGTTTACCGCCGATGCGTTCCGCAAAGAGATCTTGGATGTAGGAATGGGAGAGCATGAGAGAATTGTTATTGTACTACATATATTAGATAGTATAAAATCATAAAAAGTCAGCCACAAATACCATCTGATATGGAAGTATACGAACGCATTAAAGATATAAAAGAAAAAGTCGATGCGTTACGCAAGGAAGGGAAGACGATAGGCTTGGTATCAACCATGGGATACCTTCATGAAGGCCATTTGCGGTTGTTTGACGAAGCGAAAAAGAAGGCTGATATTGTGATTGTGGCCGTTTTCGTAAACCCGAAGCAGTTTGGGCCAAATGAAACCTTAGCAAAGTACCCGAAAGATCTCGAAGGAGATAAAAAAAAGTGTGAAGCCAGAGGAATCGATATCCTATTTGCTCCGAGCGTTGAAGAAATTTACCCAAAAGGCTTTTCCACGAGCGTGGCCGAAGATGAATTGAGCAAAGATTTATGCGGGAAATCCAGACCCTATTACTTTAAAGGTGTGACCACATTGATCGCTGTTTACCTAAACGCGATTAAACCCGATGGGCTATGCCTAGGACAACGGGACGCACAATTGACCGCAGTGGTTACTAAAATGATAAAAGATTTACAATTTGACGTGAAACTGTGTGAGATTCCGATTGTGCGGGATGAACACGGCGTGGTTTACAGCTCGAGTTATTTTTTAATGACAGATGCGCAACGAAACGATGCGAGAAAAGTTTATGAAGCCCTGGAAGCCGGTAAGAAAATGGCGGATCAAGGAATGCGTAATGTGGACAGAATTATTGCTGAAGCGACGCATAAGTTACGCCAGAGCTTGAGATTGCGCGTGATTTATGTGTCAGTTGTCGATAAAGTTACGATGAAACCCTTAAGAGAAGTGGTACCCGGGCAAACTTTGCTTATGACAGCCGTGTGGCTAGACGAGTATCGATTGATAGATAATATAATTCTTTAGATGGCACAAATGGGGTACGATGTTGTTGTAGTAGGGAGCGGCATAGCCGGTCTGAGTTTTGCGTTAGAAGTTGCCCAGAAAGGTTACTCCGTTGCGATTATCACAAAAAAGAACCGTGCGGATTCTAATACAAATTACGCGCAAGGCGGGATTGCCTGTGTAACCAGTAAAGGTGATGCATTTGATTTACATATTAAAGACACCTTGGATGCCGGAGACGGTTTAAATGATGAAAGCGTGGCCCGTAAAATTGTAGAAGAAGCACCAGCCTGTATTGAAGAATTGATACAATTTGGCGTTCAGTTTAGCCAGGAACAGAACGGCAGCTTTTCGCTCGGTCAAGAAGGTGGGCATTCGCAGCGCAGGATATTGCACGCAAACGATGTGACCGGAAAAGTTATTGAAAGTGCGTTGTTAGATTCCGTAGCCAAGCTAAAAAATATTGAAGTATTGGAACACTTTTTTGCAATTGATCTGATTACGCTGAAGAAAAACTTCCCGGAGCACTATAGTAAGCATAATGAAGTATTGGGCTTGTATGCGCTGGATACGAACAAAGGAGAAGTGAAGACCTTTGCCGCAAAAGTGATATTAATCGCAACCGGCGGAATCGGGCAAGCCTACCAGTTTACAACGAATCCGGATATTGCCACCGGAGACGGGATAGCAATGGCGTATCGAGCCGGGGTAGGAATCAGTAATATGGAGTTCGTGCAATTTCACCCAACCGCGCTTTATACAAAAGACGACGACAGATTTTTGATCAGTGAAGCAATTCGTGGAGAAGGTGCCATATTACGTGATATGGAAGGGAATTCCTTTATGCCAAAATATGATACCAGAGGAGATCTGGCCTCGAGGGACATTGTGGCAAGAGCTATTGATTTGGAGATGAAACAATCGGGATCTAAGCATGTGTGGCTAGACATTACACATGAAAGCGAAGATTATTTAAAAAAGCGATTTCCCCATATTTTTGAGACCCTCCTTCAACGAGGTATCAATATGGCAAAAGATTATATTCCCGTTGTTCCAGCAGCGCATTATTTATGTGGCGGCATTGTAACAAACATAAGCGCGGAAACGGAATTGCCCGGCCTGTATGCTTGTGGTGAGGCAGCTTGTACGGGACTTCATGGTGCAAATCGTTTAGCAAGTAATTCTTTATTAGAAGCTGTTGTGATGGCGAGACGAGGGGCAAGATCTGTTATTGATTATTTAAAAAGATATCAAGACGACTCTATGCCATTACCCTCCTGGGTGAGCGGGGATATACAAGATTCTGATGAGCGCGTTGTCCTTTCTCATAATTGGGAAGAATTGAAACAAACCATGTGGGACTATGTGGGCATTGTGCGGTCTACAAAACGCTTGCAACGGGCAAAGACACGGATACAGAATTTGAGTAACGAGATTAACGAGTATTATTGGGACTTTAAAGTGGAACCTAAGTTGCTAGAGCTGCGTAATTTGACCCAAGTGGCACTTCTTGTAATCGAGTGCGCGATGCAGCGGAAGGAGAGTAGAGGACTACACTATACCCTGGATTATCTAGAGAAGTTGGAAGATGCCAAGCCCTCTTATATTATTAAGCCAGAAGAAAAAGAAATCTGTGCATCGAAATAAAAAAAAGGCCTACGTTTATTAAACGAAGACCCTTTTAGTTTTTTTTGGGGGGAAGTGTTTAAAATTTATCTTTCCTAGCCTTTTTGCGGCAGTATACTAAACCGAGCACAAGACCATAGGTAACGTGGTTGATCCAGCTGATGAGCATGCCCATAAATGCGCTAGAAGTGGCCGCGTTGCATGGATTGCAGGGATTACATGGATTCATTTGAGTCATAGATTTGCATGGGTTAGCCATGCAAGGGTTGCAGGGTTGGCAGACGTTTTCTGTGATCGTGATGACCTCCTCTTCTTCGACGACCATAACCATACAAGGATTATTGGATTGTTGCATGTCTTGCACTTTAGCTATAACGGGAGGCAATGCAAACCAGGCAATGATTGTTAGGATTGTTCCGTAGATGATTCCTTTTACAGCAGCATTCATGCAAGGGATGGGAGCGAAGATGAGCGCAAAGATAATTGCGTAAATAATACCAACACCGAAGTGAATGATAGCACCTACTAAGTAGATAGCGAAGAGACTAGCTGCATTACCTAAAGCGAGTTCTCCGAGGAGATATAGGGAATTCATGCCCAGTAAGAACATGACAATTGTCATGGCTACTGTGGCTATGATGCCCGCTTTAACGGCGCGAGACCAGTTAAGGCATTTTGAAGGGCAACATTTTTCAGTGCTGCAACAAGATTGCTTCTCGTTTTTATTTTGATCTTTTTCAGACATATTGAATTGGGTGCTTGGGTTTAAATAAAGGTTTAGATAACGATTTAATGATAAGGGACGTGAAATATTGCGGTCAAGCGCAAATCTTTCTATATTGGTTGATATATGTAAGAAAGAGTTGGGTTCTATTTGCTGAAGTTGGAAAGCATTGATTGCGAGATGTTAATGGTTTTGCAAACCGGACGTTTTAGAAATGCTGATAGAGACTCGTTTTTTTAGGCATTTAATTAAAATAAAAGCTGGCATTTGTGCTAAAAAGCTGCCATATATTGTTTATGGAAGCGCCTATTGCGCCGGCTTAGCTCAGTTGGTAGAGCACCCGCCTTGTAAGCGGACGGTCGTCAGTTCGAGTCTGACAGCCGGCTCCATATTCTGATCAAGCCCAATATAGGTTTAATCCAAAGACAATACCCCCCTTCTTGATAAACTCCCCTATCCATTATTAATGTTATGGCTCATCGTCAATTTATTACGTTTAAGTTGGGCGATGATATGTTTGGCATAGACATTTTGTTTGTGCGGGAAGTTAATCGTAGTTTGGAGATTCGGTGTGTGGATCGCGCACCTTACTTTGTGAAAGGGCTGATTAACCTACGTGGCCAGATCGTAACGGTTTTGGACGTGATGGGGCTTCTTGGTATAAAAGCAAGGACACCTGGACAACAGGGCGTATATATTGTGCTGAAGAGTAACGCTGAGTTGGAGCGGTTAAACTATCTTCACCGCCGTGCGGATATGTGGACGTGTGATGATATCGTGGGGCTGTATGTGGATGAGATAGGCGATGTTATCAGTGCAGAGCTGACAAAGTTGCAAGACAAACACGATTTGGGTGTATCCAGTAAATTTTTAGAAGGCATTGTTAAGTTAGATAATCAACTGTTGCCCATATTGAAACCGGTAGAGATTTTATCAATGGAACAGGAAGAGCTATTAGCCTAAACGTTAATGAATTATAGGAAGGTCAAAAAATGAAGCGCACATTAGAAAATGGAGATTTGACGATATCGATACATGAAGATTTGATATCAACATCTGTTTCGCGAAAGAAGAGCCAGTTTCAAGAAATATTTCACGAAAGTGGGGATATAGATACGATTACGCTGGATATAAAAGATGTGGATCTTATCGATTCTCAGGGGTTGAACCTGTTGATCAGTGTGTATCAGGAGTGCCAGAAGCGTTCGATTAAATTTAAGATTACGGGGTGCTCGCAATCGAATATGAAGTTATTTTCATTCGTGAAGATGAAGGAAAGGTTTGGTATTGAGGCTAATGTGTAATTCGGTTTAGTTATGTCATTTGAAAGCGAGGAAATGTTGGACGTTTTCGTTCAAGAGTCCAGCGAACATTTGGATAGCTTGGAGCCGGATTTGCTTAAGTTAGAGAAGAGCAGTACCGACAAGGAATTAGTAAATCGAATTTTTCGAGGAGTTCATTCGATCAAGGGAACGTCCGGGTTTTTTGGCCTTAATAATATCTCCTCATTGGCTCACGTTATGGAGAGCGTGATATCAAAGATACGCGAAGGCGAGCTCGAGGTGAATGCGAAAATTGTGGATACGCTATTATCCGGTGCGGACAAGTTGCGCATTTTAGTAAACGATGCCGTAAATAGTGAAGGAATAGATATTGGCAAAGAGCGTGAAGCTGTTGAAAAATTAATCGGAGAAAAGCAGAAAGGATCCGCTGGTTTATTTAAAGAGGCCTTGGAGATGAATATCGACCTGCCGGAAAATTTGCGGATATTTAAGGCTACTGCAGAGATGCTGCAAGAATCCATCAGTAACGGGCATTTATTTTATGTTATCACCGTCAATTTGAAACGAGATGTTCATGAGAAAAACCGCAAGTTAGTTGATTTCTTTTCGTATATATCATCCTTTGGAGAATATTTAGATTCAAATACGGATATAGCGGAAATCGATGGGCTAGAAAACCCGATTGAAGCGGACATTGACTGTAAAGTGCTCTTTTCCTCAACCATGGATACGGAGCTGATACAGATGGCGTGGGATATAGCGATTGAGCAGATTGAAAAAATTCCTGAAAAAACTATTAAAAATTGGAAAGCTCATTTAGAGCGAATCGGTAATAAAAAAGAAGATAAAAACGGTTCAGACAATATAAGGGATTTAGTTTCTCTGGCTAAAGCAGAGCAAAAATTTAACCAAGCAAAACGAAAAGCTACACGATTCTTGGATAAAAAAACAAGAGCCATGTTTCAGACAAAAGGCATCAATGCGGTCAATTTTGCTTTTAGTTTAGGAGAGCATGCCACCCATAAACCTGATGAGACAATACGGATAGCTGTGCCCCTTTTGGATGATTTGATGAATCTTGCAGGTGAAATGGTATTGGCCAGAAATCAATTAATGCGCGTATTAAGTAAACTAGATATGCCTAAATCCGGATTAGGCGGGGTGATGCAGAAGATCCGGTCGGTGACTTCAATGATGCAGGAGAAGGTGATGCAGACGCGACTGCAGCCGATTGGGAATCTTTTTGAAAAGTTTAACCGAGTGGTTCGGGATTTATCCAGCAAGTTGGGAAAGGAAGTGGAATTTAAGACATTCGGGATAGGCGTTGAGATTGATAAATCTATCGTGCAGATGTTATCAGATCCCCTCACGCATATGATACGCAATTGTGTGGATCACGGGATAGAATTTCCTGAAGCTCGATTAGAGAAAGGCAAGCCGCGAACGGGAACGATTAAACTTATGGCCAGCCATGTGGGAAGCCAAGTTCAAATCAGTGTTTGGGACGATGGTAAGGGGATGGATCCTCTTAGTATCAAGAATAAGGCGATTGAAAAAGGGTTGATCACACCCGAGGAGGCCAATTTATTAAATGATCAATTAGCATTTCAGCTGGTGTTTACCCCCGGGTTTTCGACAGCGAGCGAAGTGACCGAGATTTCCGGTAGAGGAATTGGGATGGATGTTGTGCGCGCAAATATTGAGCGTTTGGGCGGGAATGTGGAGTTAGATTCTGTAAAAGGCAAATACACGTATGTGACTATGCGCTTGCCCTTAACTTTAGCCATTATTCCAGCCATGATCGCAGCTTCTCGGAATCGGTGCTTTGCGGTTCCGCAGATACATTTAGAAGAGATCGTAAAAATCAGTAAGATTAACAAAATACAAGCAGTTAGGGGGTGCCCTATTTTAAGATTAAGAGATAAGATGCTTCCGCTGGTTGATTTAGCGACATTGCTTGATATGGAAGGGACAGATAAACGCGCGTCCGGTGAATCTGTAGAGCAGCTAAACGAAGTTAAACCCGAAGCGGTGAAGCGATCTAACCTCTCCACGTTGTCATTAAAGCAAGAAGGCTATATATTGGTGTTAAAGGCGGACCAAGAACGCTACGGCCTTATTGTAGACGAACTATTTGACGTAGAGGAAGTTGTTGTTAAGCCCCTCAGCGATTATTTTCACGACTCAAAATGTTATTCCGGGACAACGATTTTAGGAGATGGCAAAATTGCCATGATACTGGATCCTAATTGTATTGCGCATGCCGCGAGCATGGAGTTTTCCGAATTTAAAGATGAAGGGAAACTACAAGCCGTAAAAAATAGCATAAACTGCGTGATTGAGCATCAGCCCATACTTCTATTTAAAAGCGGGCCGGAAGAAGTTTTTGCGATTAATATTTCAATGATCGATCGTATCGAAAAAATAAATACAACCGAGATAGAGCATTTTGGGGAAAAAGAATTTATGACACATCGTGAAGCCTCGATGAGATTAATCCGGCTACATGATTATATAGAAGTCACCCCATTGGACTCAAAGGCAGAGAAGTTATTTGTTATTATACCCAAGTTTGTACGCAAGCCTATGGGTATTCTGGTGAGCGAGATCGTAGACATTGTGCAGAGCGATTTGAAATTGGATGAAGAAACGATCAAAGCCAAAGGAATATTAGGTTCCACATTAATTAACGAGACAATGACATTGTTTATAGATGTTTATGGGCTGTTTGAAACCGTAGACCCTGTGATGTATGATTGGAAGAGGACCTCATCTATCATGAAAGGGAAGCGATTATTATTTGCTGAAGATACGGAATTTTTCAGGATAGTGGTTGCGAAATATTTACGTGAATTTGGTGCCGAAGTGGATGTTGCTCAGAATGGTCAGGAGGCATGGCAACTGTTGCAGGAGAATGATTACGATTTAGTGCTTACGGATGTAGAAATGCCGATTATGAATGGTTATGAGTTGGCGCGTAAAATAAAGTCCTACGAGCGATTTAAAGATAAGCCTGTGATTGCTTTGACTACTTTGTGCACGGAGAAGAATCGTGTAAAAGGTGAGAAGGCGGGTATGGATTCATTTCAATCCAAGTTAAATAAAGAAAGCCTTCGGGATGAAATTGAACGGTTACTGGGACCGGCGATAGAAATAAGAGGCATTAATTGTACGAGAAACTTTTCAAATTAGCGAATGCGGGATACAAAACTAAACGTTTTTATTATTGATGACAGCATTGTTTTCAGGAACATATTAGTGTCAATCGTAGAAGCTTTTCCTGAAACAAATTGTGTCGGTAAATCATATTCAGGTGAAGGCGCCTTAAGGCAGCTCAAGAAGCTAGATGTGGATTTGGTTATTATAGATGTTTTTATGCCGGATATGGACGGCCTGGCGGTATTTAAAGCGATCAAGAAAAATTATCCGAACCTTCCGGTTGTTATGATTAGTGGAGTCGTTGACCAAAGCAATCCGCTAGTGATGGAGGCATTAAAGTTGGGCGCGTTGGGGTTCATAGAAAAAGCAAATACCCTGGATGCCAAATCCCAGCAATTAAGGTTAGAAGCCAGATTAAAAGAAGTGGTAGACTTGGTGTACTCGGGGAATTTTTCCAATCATTCAATGCTTGGCCCTCGTATTGCCAAGCACAGAAAGCGACTTTCAAAAGTAGATATGGTTTTAATAGGCTCATCTACTGGTGGGCCAAGCGCTTTACGAAAAGTCATTCCGCTCTTGGATAGTGATATCGGGTGTCCTGTGCTTATTGTTCAACACATGCCTGAAATTTATACGGCATCATTGGCCAAGCATTTGGCGAAAGAATCAAAAATAGACGTTAGCGAAGCTGCTTCTGGTATGATCGTTTCTCCTAACCAAGTACTCATTGCGCCAGGTGGGCATCATATGGGCATTATTAAAGGAAGTAGAGGCTATGAAATTGCATTAAATAAGAACGCCCCAGTAAACTCGTGTCGCCCGTCTATTGATGTTTTATTCGAATCGACAGCTAATAATTTTTCGGGAGAAATATTGGTCATTATATTAACCGGGATGGGGCGAGATGGCACAGCCGGAGTACGAGCGCTACGAAAAGTTAACCCCCTGTACTGTATTGTTCAGAGCCCTGATACCTGTATTGTGGATGCCATGCCAAGGCATATAATAGAAGATGGCCTTGCCGATAAGATTTTGCCGATTGATTCTATTTCTGAAGCGATTAATCTATTAGCACGTAGAAATAGGGCTCCTACCAACTTCATGGAATCGAATACTCACATTATTTAGTCGAATGAGTGTCAATAACCATCTAGACAAGAAAGTGTATGATCTGCTTCGAGGTTATATTGAAGAGCACTGTAGTATCTCCCTAAACGAAGATAAAATGTATTTGATTGAATCTCGATTTGGGCCACTTTTCCGTGAACTAGAATGCTCAAATTACTATGAGTTTTATTTAAAAGCAAAACATGACGCTACCGGTATTATACGAGAAAAGATCATTGACGCGATAACAACAAACGAGACCCTGTGGTTTCGCGAAAATGGAATGTGGGCGCTGTTGCGCGAAAAAGTTATCCCTGGTTTTATGAAACTGTTGCGTAGCGGGGCAAAAAACAAGATACGTATTTGGAGCGCTGGTTGCTCGACGGGGCAGGAACCGTATTCTATTGCGATGCTCATTGATTCGATGCTAGCAAATGTTATGGCATCTGATCTAAAACCAGAGCAATTTCAGATTATCGCGACAGATATTTCTAGTAAAGTGATCCATCAAGCCAAAGAAGGGATCTACAGCCCTATGGAAATTGCGCGTGGCTTAGATGAAGACTTTCAAAAACGCTACTTTAGATACAACGAGTTATCTTGGCAGATAAAAGATTCGATTCGCGAGCGCGTGAAATTCTTAAAACACAACCTGCAAAATAGATTAAATGAATTGGGATATTTCGATTTAATTTTATGCAAAAACGTCATCATATATTTCAATGAATCCTTTAAGGAAGATCTACTAAAAAGGCTTTCCAAGCGTTTAGATAGTAATGGTATTTTAATTGTCGGGACTGCTGAATCTGTATCAAGGTATTCCAAAATTTTCCAAAGAGAATTATACAAGAACGCTATTTATTACACCCCAAAAAAGCCCACGCGTGTACCTTACAAGAAGCCTAATCAAAAACAAGATCTGCCTGTAGGGGTATCTGCAAGCTAATGCCTGGGAATGACTTGGCGTCTGGAGGATATTTTTGTAATAAAAGTTAGTGGAAAAGCTTGACTTCAGGAGCTGGATTTATAAGATAACTTTCTATTCTTACCAAGTAGTAGTATTGAGAGTGCGAGCGTAGCTCAGTTGGTAGAGCACCACCTTGCCAAGGTGGACGTCGAGGGTTCGAATCCCTTCGCTCGCTCCATTTTTTTAAGCCCCATGAAAGCTTCAGTATTTTTTGACTTACCCGCATCAATCCCTTTTAGGGATTTTTTTTCACCTGATGCTGCGCCATGGGAATGGTTGCCTCAAATTCAATTAGCATTAGAGTCGTTTAATTTCTCGGGAGGAAAGACAAAAAAGGATATACCGGAAGGACTACGCGTGTCTGGAAACGTGTTTATTGATCCTACTGCTAAGCTGCCCATTTATGGTGTGATTGAGGGACCTTGCTTCATTGGCCCTAAGACCGAGCTTAGGCCGGGAGTATATATTCGTGGCAATGTCATTGTGGGGGCAAATTGTGTTTTAGGTAATTCTTGCGAGTACAAAAATTGTATCTTAATGGACAATGTACAGACACCTCATTTTAATTACGTGGGTGACTCTATTTTGGGGAATGGGGCTCATTTGGGAGCAGGTGTGATTTTGGCAAATCTAAGGTTAGACCATCAGGATATATCTGTAAAAACGCCCTATGGCCGTGTGCCGACTGCATTACGCAAGATTGGCGCGATTATGGGGGACTATGCGGAGGTGGGCTGTAATGCTGTGCTTCAGCCTGGAACGTTACTTGGGAAAAAGGCTATGGTTGGCCCAACACTCGCATTTGGGGGGTATCTCGAGGCAAACAAGATGGCATTGCTAGCGGTTGATCATAAGATCTATGATCGCAAGGAAATTCAGTCGGCGAGCAAGGTTTAGTTCTTAATCATCGCTGCTTTCGACCTCTATACCAGCTTTTTTCGGCTTACTTTTGCCTTTGCGGGCTTTTAGCGCATCTTGCTGTTCGCGAGGCAGTTTGCTGACGAAGTCAAAAAAGACGGGACAACCCTTTAGGCCGAAGGTGTTATTAAAGTTTGTTAATAAATAGCGTTTATAGGAGTCCTCAAGGCGATGTGCTTGATTACAAAAAACTTTTATGGTGATGGGGTTTGTTCCGCTTTGAAGCGCGTAATAAACCTTAAAACGCCTATTCCCAACAATGGTTGGAGGTGTTCTCTCGAGCAGCTCTCTAACGGTTTTATTAACCTTTGACGTAGGAATTGTTGTGCATTGTATTTCAAATAACATCCGCGCGGCCTTTAAAATACGGTCCATGGAATAGTTTTGAATCGCTGAGGTAAAGATTACCGGAGTGTTTGAGAGGAAAAACAGCTCCTTTAATGCGAATTCGGCAAACTTATCCCTAAAGTCGCGGATATTATCATATCCCTCAACTTCACCCTTTTGAAAAGCTTCTTGAGCGTGATCCCATTTGTTTACGATTAATGCCATGGGTCGGCCAGCCTCTAAAACTTCACCCGCAATACGTTTGTCTTGCTTTGTCACGCCTTCCTTGGCATCAACAACGAGGAAAACAACATCAGCGCCTTGCATAGACTGTGTTGATCGCAAAGTAGAGTAAAATTCTACGGAAGAATCCATCTTTTGCTTGTAGCGCATGCCAGCTGTATCGATGAGGCTAAACGGCCATATTTTACCGCTAGGTGTCGTGAAATCGAAATCCTTTTGGACGGCATCGCGTGTGGTACCAGGGACAGCGCTGACGATCATCCTATTTTCCTTTAACAAGCAATTAGAAAGCGAAGATTTGCCCACATTGGGGCGACCCGCGAAGCAAATTGAAAGGCGACGGTTCTCTGGTTCGGTTTCATCTTCTGTGGCCTCGGATTTAGGGCCTACAAAGTCCTGGATAGCCTTCTGTAAGGCGCTGGAACCATGACCGTGTTCTGCGGATACGCCAAAGACTTGTTTGAAGCCTAGGCGATAAAAATCATTGAGTTGGGTAGTATTCTCCGGATGATCCATTTTATTGACCACGAGCATAACCTGTTTACCGTGGCGGTGAAGCATGCTGGCGATTTCTTCATCATGAGGTAATAAGCCCTTTTGGCCGTCTACGACAAATAGAACAAGCTGTGCTGCGAGGATGGCAAAGTCTACCTGTTCTTCGGTTGCATTGTGAATAGCCTGATTCGTCATATCGGGTGCCATGCCTAAGCCCCCTGTGTCCATCAACGTAAAGTGGTTATCTACTACAGCAGAAATAATATCACGGGTAACGCCCGGCTCATCATGTACGATTGACATTCTTTTGCCTACAAGGCGGTTGAAAAGACGACTTTTGCCTACATTAGGGCGGCCTACAATGGCGATGTGTTTGAATATATTCATTTTAACGAGCACATGAATATACCTGAGACGTAAAATTTTTACAAGTAGAAACTTGACCTCACCTATAGGTGTGCGTTGAATGTTATGATTATGAAGTGCAAATTAGCGCATTTACTGGTTTTTCTCTCCCTGTGCACCCCATTTCTTATGGCTGATAATGTAACGCTTGAAGCTGAATCTAAGGATTCAAAAGAAGTGCATGTGACTTATGATAAGTTGGTTGAGGAGTTGAAGCACGTACATCGTCTCAAATCCATTCTCAATCTGTTGACATGGGATGAAAGAGTGAATATGCCGGATCAAAGTGCTGATTTTAGAGCCCTTCAGCAGGGTACATTGGCAAGATTGGTGTATCGGGAATTTACTAAACAAGAGATTGGTGGCTATTTAAACGTTCTTGAGTCTAATGGTGATCAGTTGTCATCCGCACAAAGGGCTTTGGTTCGGGAGACACGTAGGAAGTACGATCGCAAAAAGAGTTTATCTGAGGAATTTGTAGCTCGGAAAAAGGAAATGGAGAGCAAGGGGTATCAGGCGTGGAAAAAGGCTCGTGATGCAAATGATTTCATGTTGTTTGCACCTGTATTGGAAGAAATCCTGGTTATGGCTAGAGAGGAAGCCGGGCATGTTGGTTATGCTGATGATCCTTATGCGTATTGGGTGGATCGGTATGATCCTGGGTTTACCGCGGCAGATATTGATCAATACTTCGGTGAATTGAAGTCTGGAATTGCTCCCATTGTCGCGCAGATACAGGCCTCTTCTGTAAAACCTTCCAGGGATATATTGAAAGGGTTTTCTGTGAAAAAACAAAAAGCTTTCATCACGGAAGTGATAGGCAGGATAGGATTTGATTTTGAGCAGGGCCGTTTAGATAAAACGATCCATCCGTTTTGTGGGGGATCTAGTGAGGATTGCCGAATTACGGTTAACTATGCTAAGGATGCACCTTTATTTTCTGTGTTCGGTGGATTACATGAGGCTGGGCACGGGCTGTATGAGCAAGGGCAGCCGGAACAGTATCTTGGTACACCGTTAGGAGAGGCGTTAGTGATGGCGATGCACGAGTCTCAGAGTCGCCTGTGGGAGAATCAAATTGGCCATAGTAGAGTGTTTTGGGAGTATTGGGAAGGTGAATACAGGCGGTTATTTTATAGGCAACTTCGGGATATTAGTTCGGAGGATTTCTATAGGGCGATTAATGCGGTTGAGGTTAATCCGGTGAGGGTGCAGTCGGATGAGGTTACGTATAACTTGCATGTTATTTTGCGGTATGAGCTTGAGAAGAAGTTGCTTGATGGTTCGCTACAAGTTCGTGATTTGCCGGTGGCGTGGAATAAACTTTCGGAGGAACTTTTGGGGTATACGCCGAAAAATGATATGGAGGGTGTTCTTCAGGATGTACATTGGTCAATTGGGGCGTTTGGGTATTTTCCGAGTTATGCATTGGGGAATATGATTGCGGCGCAGCTGTGGGCGCAGTTGCGGCAGGATATTCCGAATGTGGATGAGGAGATCGCTTTGGGTAACTTTGCGCCGGTATTGGTCTGGTTGCGTGAGAATATACACCAGTATGGGAAGCAGTACTCTACGAAGGAGCTGGTGAAGATGGCTACGGGAAAAGAAATGTCCTCCCAGTACTTTTTGGAGTACTTGTCTGAACGTTATTTGCCGCTATATGTGGGGGATGGGGAAGAGGGGTGACAGGCTTTCGGGCTGCTGCCTCTTATAGACCTACAGCGATACGGAGTTGACCGAGCTGGCCGTTGTCTAGGGTTATGATGACTGTCCAGGTTCCGCCGTTGCTATCGGAGTATTGGGTTTGTAAATGGCCGTTTAGGGTGATGGGAGTGCTTGGGCTTGTTAGGTAGATATTTACGCCGCCATTTAAGGGGGCATAAAATGCGTTACTGCTTAGAACGATGTTGGTGTGTGGTCCGTAGACGGTGACTAAGATAGCGCCCCGCTGGAAGGTGTTATCGATGTCGGACTCGAGTGTTACGTTGTCTCCGGTAAAGTTAATAGAGGATGCAGGGGTATGGTTTTCGCCGATATATAGACTTTTGGGACTCTGGCTTATTGGTTTAAAAGCTACAGAAACTGAATTTAATGTATTGCTGCTGAAAAGTGCGACTGTTTCGACTGGCTTACTGGTTTCTGGAGCGATGTATGTGTGATTTGGTTCCCCTCCATTACCGTAATCTCGCTCTGCTTCAGCGAAAGAGGTGTTAACCGAGATCAGAAGAGCGGTGGCAATTATGCCGGCCAGGTATGTGGAATGGGCGAGTGATTTCATAAATATGTTCGTTTTGGGGAAGGTTAATTTGATTCTGTTGTATCCGAAGCCGGATTGATGGCGGTGTGGATTGTTTGGAGATCCTGTTCTTTGGGGTAGAGGATGAGCGTCCAAGTGCCATCATTGCTGTACTTGTACTCTGATTTCAGGTTGACCGTTAATGTGTAGGGGGCGGGGTGACTTAGGATGATTTTTGAGGTACCGCTGATAGGGATGGTGATCTCATCATTGATGAGCGTGACGTCTATGGTGGAGGCGTGGACGGTGACAGCCAGTGCGCCCTTTGGGATGGTAATTTCATCCTTTAGGACGAGGTTTTTGCCGGCGATATCCAGTTTAGGTACCTGGGTGACATCATAGCCAATGTAGACCGTTTCCTCGGAGCCTGGGATGGGTTTAAAGGATACAGAGAAAGGGGTGGTTGACGTAGAGCTTTTCAGGATAACTGATGAGACAGGGTATTGGGCTTCAGAGCCTGATGAGTTCCCCCAGGTTGAAATTACATCGTTGTAGGGCTGGTCGCTATCCAGGGTGTTGGCGCGCGCTAATGCGCCTGCTGCGCATGCCGTCAGGAGCAGCGCGATTAGGCCGGAAAAAAGGGTAAGTTTGGGGAGTTTTTTCATATAGGGGGATTAGCTATTGGTTATGCCTTTATATTTAATTATAACACATTATTTTTATAAATAAAGTAACACTTTATTTTTTAATAAGTTCTTTATTTCGATGCTGGCGGAGTTGTTATTTATTTCTTCATAGAGGGGCTTGTTTTGTTCGTAATAAAAGCGTGTAAAATTGACACGTTTCGGTTTATTATTAATAATATTTTGTTTTTTAGTTAGGCATAAAAAGGCAAGGTTTGTTTCACCTGAAACAAAAGAAGTGCTCTTTTGAGCAGTATTTATTTAAAGGGTGTTAGGGCAGGGTGCCTCTATTTGAGTCAAGGAAGCAAAAGGTGGTCCGTCTTGATTTTGTGTATTTTTTACATAAAAGCAGTCGGATGGATGAGGGCTACGATGTCTCCTGACGCGAGCGGAGCGAGCGGCGGGGTTGGAGTGTCGATTAATTTTTGTTGAAGGGTTGACTGGTGAAGCTATAGTTGCGGACGGAGGGAAAGGGTCGCCTTTTTAGAGGTCGAGGAAAAAAAAGGGAAATGGGGGGATTAGGGTTGATTGAGAAGTCGCATGGATGTATTTGGTTTTTAAATACGGTATGGGTGTACTGATTTAAGTGTTTTTATGTTCACTGTAATGGCGGTCCCTTCCAGAAAGATTGATGACAATTTGAAGTTTCGTTCAACCAAGACTATACTGTAGTTAAGGATAGCATAGGTGGAGGTGTATGATGCGCGATTATTTATTTTTGATTGGCAACGGGATTAATCGAGCTATTGACGATGACAAGTTTCGTCTGGAAAGTGGAATGGAAGAAGCTTGGGAAGATATTGAGGGTGATGAAGACTTGAAAAAAATTATTTATGATTGTTTAGGAGAAGAGCGATGTCCAAAAAATGAAGTGGAGCTAGAGAACGTACAAAACTGCCTTTTTAGATTAGAGAGAATTCGGAAGGATTTAGGTGGATTGCCGAATGCTTTGAGCGAAAAGATAATGCTGGAAGATTTCAAGAAACGCATCTCCGAGTTTAACGAAAGCTATATTAGCTATTTGTTTGCTGTCGCACACTATTTTTACCAAAAGGTTCGATCGTGTACAAATGATAAAGAATGCGATAGGAAAGAAAAACTCGAAAAACTAAACAACTTCACTAAGGGGTTAGCTGACTTTATAAAGACCAAAAAGGATAAAGAAGGGATTACTGTTCACATCGCAACCTTGAATTATGACTCTTATCTTTATGAAACGTTTCTTGATGAACATGCTGTGTTGAAATGCCTTCCTTCAAGAACTTATCTAGGGGACGGATTTTCCCGTAATGGTTTTATTTATGAGAATCTTCCCCCCCCACAATGTGGTAATTGGTTTGGAAATTATTTGCATTTGCACGGATCTCCTTTGTTCTACACGGGCGCAGATGGTAAAATTTATAAGTCGAAAAGAAGCTATAGCTTGGAGGATAACAAACCGAAGAGATCCCATATTGTCTTGTGTAATCCAAGTCAGAAGCTAGATCTTATTAAGCAATCACCGCTATTAGATGCTTATTTCAACCGTTTCGAAAAGCTTATTTCGCAATCAAAAAAAATTATCGTTTTAGGATATGGAGGTAGAGATGAGCACATTAATCAGGCAATTCGAGATTATAAAAACTCAGATACTTCTATTATTGTCGTACAAAGGAAAGGTTGCGAAGAAAAGGGCTGGAGCGAAAAATTTGGTATAGAACCTTTGAAGCTTACAATCAGGGATAGTTATGATTCAATCTTAGATTTTGATTTTTCTACAATTGATAAATAGATTCTGTGACATTATTTTTCAGGGATTTACGACTGAGGCTTATGCAACTTTTGCCAGACTTTATCCCAGAAATCATTGTTACTATAAAACCGTTTTTTAAGTTGAGTGTATCCGGTCTCATCTCTTTTGATTATCCTTATAAAGTCCACAATTTTGGTTTCGTCCGAATTAAGGACTTCTAGAATTTCATCTTGTCCGATTGCATCTTTTTTGAAAGTTATTTTGAATTCTTCGCGTTTGGTTTCGTCCGAATTAAGGATTTTATTAAATTCTTCGATTTCGCGCTTATTCTTTGTTAAGCTCTTTTTGAATTCTACGATTTCAATCCAATCTAATTGAGGTTCTATAGACTTTGCGACCTTATCGTTATCTAGCATCTTCTCAAACCAGTCTGTGAATTTTGGATTGAGTTCTATTCGATCGTTAAACCTCCCATCCAACGCATGGAAAAAATTGATCAAACGATTATTGTCAAACACGGTAGTACTTTTCTTGTCCTTGGTTCCAATTCTTTTGGCTATTTCATTCTGAAAATCATTGATGATTTCCTGTTCAATTTTATTATCATAAAAGAAATGCAAAGCTTGGTTCAATATGCCGATAGAGTATGGAATAAAATATTTCGAGTCCTTTTCCTTGATGAATTCCATCATCTTCTCAAACCATTTGAGGACTGATGAATATCTTTTTTCTTTAAAGTCACCCTCTTTTTTGAGTCTGCTTAACTCGTTCATACCTGTTAAATCAATGAGATATTGATTTTGTTGAGTTGTTGTTTTCATGCCTTGATACAACTCTAGCCCAGTTATAATTGATTGATTTTTTGCATCGTCAGCATATAAGACTTTTTTATCCTGCATGACTAGATCATCCCACCCCATGTCTGCATATGGGTTTAGTTCATTTTCAATGGATTTATTAATTGCGGCTTTGTAATTTTCGCTCAATAAGTCCAAAAACTTATTTAATGAAGCCTCAGTACTGCAAATCATACTGGTGTATCGATTAAAGTGACTCACGCGTTTGGCATAATTTGCATATTCACTATTGAGAACTTTTCCTTGGGTTAGTGGTGTATTGGTGGCCTCTCCCTCGCACAAACTTTTTATGAATTTTATGATCTCTTGGTCTTTAATCTCTGTTGAAGGAACATAACCCATTAAAGAACGCTCAAAATAGCTTACTAGCCAAGTATCATTCGCCATTCCTTGTATTGATATCGGTACAGAAGCCTCCTGGTCTGGTTTGATGAAACGATCATCCAAGTATTCAAACAGAACATCAATATACTCCTTGTCGTAATTTTCCTCTTCTGTTATGGTATTAATGCTTATTTGATAAGGATTCTCTGGATTTTTATTTTCGTGTTTCTTAATGTTTTCAGCACGATAGTATTGATAATTCGAATACAATGCAAAGACTTTTGGCATTCTTTCTTGGAAGGCGTTTAGTAGTAATAGGCTGTCTAGATCAATTTCGCCGTGTAGCTTGTTCATATCATCCCGAATTTTATTATGCCCCCAGGCGTTTAGTGTTCTGCGCAGGGCTAGCTTTAAGATTCTAGGGTATTCTAAAAAATAAGCTAGCAAGTAGTTGGGTATTGGTAATTCGTTTGGTTTGGGCCGTTCTGCTTTGCAGGGATCGATATCGCCTTCTGTTTCACTGTATTCTATTAAGTACTTTCTTATAGGAATGACAATTTTTTCTATTAGTTCCGGTTTTATTTTTGGTATTACAAAGGTTTTGTCAGAGAGCTTTTGGAGATCCATGAATTGGTAGGCTCTGGGGTCTATATTCAGGATATAAGATATGTTTGTAGCTTCTTTGAGCCTGTATAGGAAACCTTCAAAGGCTTCTTTGGCTTTTTGGTTTCTGCCGTTAGGCTTGTCGTCTAGGAGGAGGATGTTCCGATCGATGTCTTCTATGACAACGCATATGCGCTTGTCTATGGCGATGAGGGCTTTGGAAATGCGTCTTAAGACATCTTCTGAGGTGAAATGTCTGGTGAAGATGCGTGTTAGGAAAGACCATAAGGAACTGTTTTTGGCTAGGATGGAATCCAGATATTTCCCGGTTATGTCTCTTAGGCCGGCTGCTTCTACGTGCTGTGAGAGTTCATGGATGATGGCATCGAGTATAATGCTGATTGTGTTTTTATAGTTATCTGATTCCCAGGTTTGACGTGTTACAAAGAGGATATTGCTTTTCTTCTCTTTTAACTCCTTTTTGATAAGATTTGTGAGCGTGGTTTTACCGCTTCCGTGACCGCCTAGGATAGTGAGGCAGTAGGAGTCTTTGTTGTTGTCAGATAAGTAGTCTGAGAGGTAATGAGCATGCTCTTTGTAATGAAAACGATCGCCGTTTTCTTCAATGGGGTTATCTGTTTCAATCCATTGGATGAGGGCGCTTATTGATTCTGTATTGGGATCTGTAAAACAAAATGGTACTTGATCATTGTTATCTGGTGTTTTTTGTAGGGGTTTAGATAGTTTTTTTTCTTTAGTTTTTTGATTTTTGATTAATCTTTTAATTTCTGAGCCTAAGAAAAAGAACAAAAGCGCCAAGGCAAATGTTGGGAGGAAGAAACCGAAAATATATTCTAAACGAAATGACCAGTAGGGATTATAAAATGCTGAGAGCGATTTTACCAAAGCTACTATAAAATAAGGTGTCCATCCATCGTCTGTAAAAATCATTACCGGTTGTTTAAATACGGTGTATAACCAGTAACCTTCGGAGTTGGAAGAAACGTCTGCTGTAAAACTGAAAAATGAGAATGATATAAAAGCTATTAGTATTAGTAAACCACCTAGGCCGATTCCGGGTTTCCAATCTATTTTTTTACTTATACACGACCATATAACTCCTAGTATACAGAGTGTAATGGCAACACCCATTGCCCATAGCCAGGCATTGAAAGACAATGAGATCATGATGCCCCCTAATAATATAGACCAGAAGATGGAAGGGTAGCAGAGCTGATTGCCCCAGTAATCCCATTGCCAGAACTTCCTTGTGGGCATGGGCGGACGGGCGATAAGGAGGCCGATGAGGAGGATGAAAAAGAGAAAATCGTATTCTGATAAGGGGATGTCGAAGATTTCCCATTTATTCCAGCCTAGGCGATAGTAGAGCGTATTATAGAGCGGCAGGATATATTTTTGGAAGATCGGCGCTGTGTAGGCACTCGTTAGGACGCCGATGAGGGCGTAGATGAGTATCCAGAACCAGCGTGCGGCGATGCACGCAAAACGAGTGGGTGGGGTAGGCGCCATAGGGGTAAATGGGGGTTGTTTAAATGAACCTTACCTTACCATGGTAAGAAAGGCAAATCTGGATGCTGGCATTTAAATAGGGGGAAGTTTTACTAGCTTTCCAGGCCCATCATGATGCTGCAGAGGCCGGAGCCGATGAACAGTAGGAGCGTGCTTTAGTTTTAAAATCTTTAAATAAATCAACAGAAACAAGCCACAGGTATGTTTTTAGTGATAATTTTAAAGTTTTTTACTTGAAAGTCATTAAAAATATGCTTATAAACAAACCATAGGTATGGAAGGAGGAAAAAAATTAAAGAATTTGTTAGAAAAGTGGCCATTTGGGACAGTGGCTACTACTGCTTGGTTTAAGGATTTATCGATATCCACGCAACTGGTTCAGCATTATATAAGGGATAAGTGGATAGAGTCTATTGGTTGGGGCGCGTATAAAAGGGTGAATGATGAAGTGAAGTGGTATGGCGGGTTGAGTAGTTTACAGAAGCAGGTAGGTTTGCCGATACACGTAGGAGGACCGACAGCGTTATTTTTGAGAGGCAATGCACATTATGTAAGGCTGAAGTCCGATGAAGTTTTTTTGTTTTCTTTAGTAAACACAAGATTGCCTAAATGGTTTTTAGAGTATGATTGGGGACTAGTGATAGAGGAGGTGAAGACATCGATGTTACCGGAAGAAGTCGCCATCAATTCTCTTGATTACAAAGGCGTGGGAATAGCTGTATCGAGCTTGGAAAGAGCGATACTGGAGAGCCTGTACCTTTGCCCTGATAAATTTGATCTTTTGGAGTGCTATCAAATATTGGAAGGACTGGTGAATTTGAGGCCGCAAATAGTTCAGGATCTACTCGTTCAGTGTTCTTCGATAAAAGTGAAACGACTTTTTCTGTATATGGCAGACAAAGCGCAGTTGCCCGTATTTAAGCATTTAAAATTGGGAGAGATTGATCTGGGTTCCGGCGATCGTATGATTGTGAAGAAAGGTGTTTACGATAAGAAGTATCAGCTTTGTTTGCCCAAAGAGCTTATAGATTATGTTTGAAAGTTACAGAGCACAAGTAGAATTACTTTTGCGGATTATTCCTTTTGTTGCAGAAGAAGAGTGTTTCGCACTGAAAGGAGGGACGGCAATCAATTTGTTTGTACGTGATTTTCCAAGATTGTCTGTCGATATCGATTTAACTTACACGCTTTTTGATGATAGAAAAGCGACTCTGCATAATATTGGCCTTGCGCTCAAGTCGATCAAGAAAAAACTCGAACGAGTTTTTAAAGATATGACGATACAATCCAAACCTTGCTCAGAGGATAGTGAAGTAAAATTGATATGTACTCAAGACGAGGCACAAGTTAAAATTGAAGTTAGCCCAGTTATGCGTGGAGCATTATTAGATACTCGTTTGTTGACATGCGCTCCAAAGGTTGCTGAAGAATTTGAAGCATTCGTGGAAATGAAAGTGATTTCGAATGGAGAATTGTACGGCGGAAAAATCTGTGCCGCATTGGATCGACAACATCCACGAGATCTCTTTGATATTTATTATCTTTTTGAAAATGAAGGTATGGGTGAAGACATAAAACAGGGGTTTATTGCCGGCTTATTGAGCCATGGTAGGCCGATAAATGAATTACTAACGCCTAACATGACGGACCAGAAAGCTGTTTATAATAATAAGTTTGAAGGTATGGCAAATGCCAAATTTTCTTATGAGATGTATGAGGAAACTCGAAGACGCTTGGTTAGGGAGATCAAACAAACTCTTACAGTTAACGACAAGAGATTTCTACTTAGCTTTAAAGAAGGCAGGCCGGAGTGGAGCTTAATAAACATTGCGAGGCTCAAAGAACTTCCCGCGGTTAAATGGAAGCTGCAAAATATAAGAAAGTTGATGAAAATGAATTCGGTAAAACATCAACAACAGTATAGCGCCCTTCAAGAAAAACTTGAATTGTGAATTTCAGCTTTCCAGGCCCATCATGATGCTGCAGAGGCCGGAGCCGATGCCCAGGAGGGCGATTTTGTTGTTGGGGGAAATTTGGTTTGCTTCGAGGGCTTTGGCTAGCGTAATGGGGACGGAGACGGAGCCGATGTTGCCGAGGGTTTCGTAGGTGGAGAAGTCTTTCTCTAGGGGAAGGTTCAGGGCTTCGAAGAGACGTTTTTGGTGTTGGCGGCCGACTTGGTGGCAGATGACGCGGTTTATGTCTTTGTTATTCCAGTTTGAGGTTTGGGCGAATTTGCTCCAGGCGCGGGAGGCAACTGCGATGCCGGCTTCCAGGAGTTGCTCGGAGTCTGTTTGCATTTGGAGGCCCTCTGTCGTGCTGCCACCTTCGCATAGCTTGTTTGCGGAAGAATCTGTTTCTATGACGGCGGAGTGGAGGCGTAGTTTTGGTTCTTTTACGATTTTGTTATGGGAAAGAATGGCGGCGGTGGCGCCGGAGCCGATCGTGAGGTTTGCGAAGTAGGGCTTGATGGCTTTGCGGGAGAGGTCTTTTTGTAAGAGCTCTTGTATGGTGTTTTCTAAAAGAGAGTGGCCGTTTTCGCCGGAGACGACCAAGGCGGAGCGAATGAGGTTACTTTGGATCATGCCTGCCGCGACGATCATACCGTTTAGGAAACCTAGGCAAGCGTTCGAGACGTCCATGATTTGGGTGTTTGGACTAAGGCCTAAGAGACCATGTACGTAGGCTGCGGTGGCGGGCTCGAGACGATCTCGGCAGACGCCGCAGTGGATGATGAGGTCTATTTCCGTTGGCTTAAATTGAGAGTTCTCTAAAACCCTTTTGCCAGCGAGGGCAGAAGCCTCGGACGGTAGCATGTTGATCGGCCAGTGGTGGCGTTGCTTGATACCCGTCATGAGCTCCAGGCGGCCGTAAGGGAGTTTTAATTTGTCGTATAGAGGCGCGAGACGTTGCTCAATTTCGTCTGAAGTTATAATGTTATCCGGAAGCGCGTAGGCGATGGATTCTATGACGACATTTTCGAAACGCATGGCTGGAAAAAATTAAACAGAAGAAGGTAGGCGAGTGGCAGCGTGGACGACTTCGTTGTCAAAGTAATTCCAGTCCATGCCTGCGTTTACAACGATACCCTGGGCATTGATGCCGCTAGAACGCTCACTTAGAAGGTATACAGCGGTGTCTGCTACCTCTTGGGTGGTGAGGGCTTGTTTACGAAGCGTCAATTTTTCCGCGAAAATATAGTTGTCCATATAACCCGGGATACCTGCGGAAGCACTGGTTTTAAGCGGGCCAGCGTTGACGGTGTTGAAACGGACTTGGGTGTCTTTGCTAAAAGATTTTGCGAGGTAGCGGACGGAGGAGTCTAGAGAAGCCTTTATGGGGCTCATGTAGCCGTAGTTTTCCGCGGTGACTTGGGAGGAAATGCTGATAGCGACTACGGAAGCGTGTTTATTTAAATAAGGTTTAAACGCATTAGCGATTTCTATGAGCGAGAAACTGGAGATGACCGTGGCTTGAAGGTAGTCCTTACGATTGGTTTCGTGAAACGGTTTTAAGCCTTCGGAGTAGTTAGCAAACGCAATGGAGTGGACGATGCCATCCAGACTGGGGTGCTGGGCGCTGATTTGCGCGGCAAGCGCTTTGATTTGCTCCGGGAACTCGACATCGCAGATGTAGACAGGCTTGTTTCCCAAGAGTTTTTGGAGGGATTCCTTGCGTTTTTCGGAACGAACGCTGTAGAGGACAGTGGCGCCCTCTTCTTCTAAGGTTTTAGCGATGAAGTAGGCGACGCTCTTACGGTTTGCGACTCCGAAGATTAAGAATGTTTTGCCGGTTAGATTTAGGAAGTTAGCCATTGTTGGTTGGGTAGGAAAAGCAGCTGCGTACCGAAAAAATGCTAATGGTAATAGCTTTAAATGTCCAACTATTTACGATTCTTTTCAAACAACTTGGCATGCGAACCGGTGCGATGCAGAACGAGCTTGCCTGGAATTTTTTCATAAATCAATAGCCAGTCTGGAGTAATGTGGCATTCGCGGCAGGTGTGATAGGAACCTTTCAAGTTGTGATCAAGGTTATTTTGAGGTAGTGGTTCATCAACTCGCAACTTGTTTAAAATTTCCTTTAAAAGCTCGAGATCTTTTTTCTGTTTCTTGATAGATTTAAGATCTTTTTTGTATGGAGTTGTTGGGATTACTTGACGAGGTTCATTCAATTTCATTTTCTAAATCCTCAAACATTTCCTCAACTGTGGCGTAGGATTTTAGTTTATGAAGCTCTTTTCTGCCCTCTTCTATGGCTGCAATCGTTTCTTTGTTTGGAACGCTGACTTCGAAAGGAATGGAATTACGCAAAGCTACCTGCTGAAAAAACATGCGTATGGCTTCTGTTTTATTAATGCCCAATCGCTTGAAGACCTTTTCGGCTTTTTTCTTGGTAGAGACTGGCATTAAGCAGTGTATGTTTGCAAGATCACTTTTCATACTTATATTATGTACATGATATGTACATGAAGTCAATCTTATAATGCCACAAGCTTTTTCATTACTCGTCTACCAAAGCTAGAGCAAATTCAATTGTCATGACAACTTTTTCGTCCTTGCGAATAGTGCCTTGCATGAAGAAGAACTGGCCCATTTTTTCCTGCAATTTTACTTCTATGAAAAGCGTGTCGCCCGGTTTGACCATGCGTTTGAATTTGGCCTCCTTGATGCGAGAGAGAACAGGTGTTTTGTCCTCGGCAGAGATACCCTCGGCTTTGAGCTTTTTGATTAAATAGATCGCACCGGATTGAAAGACGGCTTCGCTGAGCAGGACGCCCGGCATGATAGGGTTGCCCGGGTAATGGCCTTCGAAGTAAGGCTCCTCTGCGCGGATGACGCGTTTGGTTATGATAGCGTCCTCGGATAGTGAAACGACCTCATCGACAAAGAGAAAAGGAGGACGATGAGGGATTGTTGCCAGGACTTCTTCTAAAGCTTTTGGAGCGGAGGTGTTCATGATGTTGCGAGCGCTTCTTCTGGGACGTTTTTGGCTTCCGGGTTGTAGAGGAACTTATCCATCTTGTTTGCGGTGATGATGCCGTAGTTAATGGCACCTAGCCAGCCAGACATGATGATACCAACGGAGCCCGCATGGTATAATCCGGTGACCTTTTCTGAAATTTCCATGGAAACCTTAAGCCCCTCGAACTTGGTGCCGAAAGAGGTACCATTGGCGTGACGCGTGTACTTGTGAACCGTTCTAGGCGTGGCGACCTCGATCCAGTCCAGCTTTTCAGTGATGCCAGGGGCGAATTTTTCCAAGTGTGCGACGGATTCGTCCGCAAGCCTTTGCTTTTCGCGAGCGTAGTCTTCGTCTGACAAATAGGCCCAGTCTTCCCACTTAGCATTGAGCGAAGCGACAACGGCGTAACGCTCTTCTTTTGCGTGTGGACGTGTGTTTGGGTAGTAAACGGAGAATGTACGACTTTTTGTATGGAAGTCTGTGAGCTCGTTGCTAGAGAAAGGCGTAGCCTCGGAAGTAAAAATTAAATCGCCGATTTCAGGGAGCTTTTCACCCGCTCTTAAGCCCATGTAGACCTGGCAAGAACTCGTGTTTACTCGAACCGCTTCGGCCTCGGCGGCGAAGTCTGCCGGTAGGTGTTCTTTGCCTAAAAGGTTAAATAAAGTGGTCTTGATGTTGGAGTTTGATAAAACGGCTTTGCAAGAGATGTCCCGGCCATTGACACGTACGCCTCGTACCGTTTCCTTTTGATCCGGGCCTAGTTTTTCCGTGAGGATCTTTTCCACGAGACAGAATTTGCGCATTTCAACACCATTGGCTTCGAGCTCAGTTATCATTTTACCAATCAAGGTATCCGTGCCCCCCTGGAAGAGGAAAACGCCCTTGCTCATGAAGTTTGAGAAAACGATACCAAAGGTGATAGCAGGGTCGTCTAGTGTGGAACCATTAGCATAGGCGATAGGTTCTATTAATAGACGATGGATATCTGAGCGGCCAGGGAAGAACTCTTCGAATAGTTCGCCTGTGGTGCGCTTGTCATCATCATAGAAATTCATATTACGCAAGTGGATGAAGAAATCCTCGATCTTTTGCATCGGGACATTGAATTTTTCGTTAAGGATGCGCGTAAAGTCCTCACGATTGAAAGACGTATCGATATCAAAATCCGGGTTTACGAGACGGATGTGCTTGAGCTGGATGATAGAATCTGCGATTTCTTTAGACCAATATTTTCTGGCAGATTTGACCATACCGAACGGGAAACCGTGCAGAGAGATATCAAAAATATGACCCCGTGTACGGGTGAACCACGTAGCCAGACCCCCGAATTTGTAATGGTGCTCGAGAAGGAGGACGGAGTGCCCCTGTTTGGCCAAATAATTTGCCCCGGAAAGCCCAGCCAGACCACTTCCTATGACGATAACATCGTAATTATCCTTAACACCCTTTAGTCGATCGACAGCCATACTAGTAATATCCTTAAATTATTGAAATAAACCCCTTTATAACGCCTTATATGGGGAGAAAGGTCAAGGTTAAACTTCTTTATGATGGAGGGGGCGAGGGGAGATGTGACGCAAAAAAGAGAGGTACGGGACAGGGGTTCTGTTTAGGGAAATTCGACACTAATAAAAAGACCTACTGATGGGAGTAGGCCTTTTTGAGAGAGTATATGCTCTTGATCGTAGTAGAATGTTTATTGGCCACTACTGGGATTTTTTTTGCCTATTCGCTTTCTTTGGTGACGATAAACGCCTGAATGTCCTCTGGAAGTTCAGAAAGGAAGACTTCGGCATCTTCCGGATTTTTCATTTTGATGGTGCTATAAGCCGTATAATAGAGAGTAGTATCTTGAGTGGTGGCAATATACTGTTTTGCTTCATCCCATTTCTTCGACATAACGCACGCTTCAACATAGGCAGCTACTGCTACACGATACTTGAGCTCTTGAGTGTTTAAAGCTAATTCGGAAATATACTGTTTTGCATCATCCAATTTATTTAAGATAACGCACCATTTTACATAGGCTAATACCGCATGATGTTTGGAATCATTACAGTATAGCTCGACTTCAGGAATATACTGTTTTAATTCATCGAGTTCACCCATTTCGATGCAGTGATTGACATAATGGGCGAGCGTAGCTTTATATTCGTTAGCAATTTCTGCCTTTTGGAACGTTGGGATCCTTGGATCATTATTGAGCTGCCTTAATCGAGCCATAGCATCCTTTGCAACGCTGAAGTAATGATTGCGCGAAAAAGAATAATCTTGGGTAAGGATAGAACTCGTGTGAGAGTCATAGTTCCAGTCAGGAACATCCCGCAGATAAGGTTGCTCCTGTTTATATAGACGTGCAATAAACCCGTATGCCTTAGCTTTGCTACCCTTACCACGAAGCGATTTTTCTATCATCGAGAGGAATGTATTTGCGTTCACTGAGTCTTCTCTTGCTTTGTAGACGAGATAGATTTCAGCCATTAACGCTACGCTTTCAAGATTAAGTAGCTCTACGTGTTGGGGATTAAGAAAAGGAGTACCCTCCAATTCCTGCCTCATTAACCCGTGTAGCTGAAAGGCTTGCGGAAGGTTAATATTATTTTTATCATCGATCAAATTATTAAGCCTCGCGGAGAATGCTACATCAAACTTCTTGCGCGCGGGATCAATACGATCAACTGTATGGTCGATTACCAGTGACATTGCATTTATAACTTCATCGAGCTTAATTTTAGAGTAAGTGAATTTACGAGCAATATTCGTGGAGCAATAATTTTTTAGGTTTTTGTTAACCTTTGCCGCCTTGCCAATTTTTTCTAAAATTTCCCTTTTGGTGTAAGCTAAATGGGGACTTGTTACGAGTAAACTCCACATTTTATCGGATTTACTCCACGTCAGCGGATCCGTTACTGACTCGTTATAAAAACGGTTAATAAAGGCATCGAGGAATATTTTATTTTTAGATAAGCCATGTACTTTATTTTTGAGTTCAAGGATTTCTTTTCTTTTGATTTTAGATTGAATCTTCTCGTATTGTTCTAAAATGGTATCCATTTCACGATCCGCAATAGCCGTGCTATAATTGTAAGGAGCATTATATTCCTCAATAATCTCTGCTTTTCTCTCGAAAAGGTCACGATTTAAGAGAAAAAATCTATTATAATAATTTTTCCCAGTTCCTGACACTTTGCTAAAAGATATAATTTTACACCAAAGTTCATTGGGGATTGTTGCTGTATCGAGTTTATAATTAGATTTCTGTCTTTTGCTTGGTCTTATGGTTTCAGTATTATTATTCATGATGTTGAATTGTGTATATTTTTTACGGTAAGTCGATCCTATATTTTTTGGCATGTTGGTTGAGTTGAATATTTTTAGGCAATAAAAAAGAGCCATTTATAATAAATGGCTCTTTTGGAGATTGATTTGAAAATAATTTCTTATCGTTGGTCGAAACGCTCGCGCCTGTTGCCACGATCACGGTCACCGCCGCCACCGCCGCTACGACGAGGTCCGCCACGGTCGAAACCGCCACCGCCACTACGACGAGGTCCGCCACGATCGCCACCACGGTCGAAACCGCCGCGCTCACGATTGCCAGTAAACGCTGGGCGTTCTTTAGCAACGTAAGGGATACCCTGTTCTTCACAAATAGCTGCACGACGACTTAGGCGTACACGGCCCTTTTCGTCGATACCGATACATTTAACGGTCATAACATCACCTAGTTTGCAGACATCTTCGACATTGTCGACTGGACCTTCTGCAAGTTCGGATACGTGAACGAGACCTTCTTTGCCTGGTAGGCATTCTACGAATACACCGAATTCGCGTACTGATTTAACGGTAGCGCTGTAGGATTGACCTGGTTCGATGTCGCTGGTGATCGCATTGACCTCGCTGATAGCGCGATCCATAGATTCCTGGCTAGTCGCAAAGATAGAGATGCGACCACTATTGTCTTCATTGATATCAATTTGAGCACCACTAACTTCGGTGATCTTCTTGATGTTTTTACCACCTGGGCCGATCAATAGACCAATTTTGTCTGGATCAATCTGCATTTGGTGTACTCTTGGGGCATGCGCCTTGAGTTCTTGTTTTGGTTCTGGGAGTTCTTCTTTCATTTTGTTTAAGATTTGGAAGCGGGCTTCCTTGTTTTGTTGGATAGCCTCTTTAGCTATTTCTAAAGGAAGGCCTTTAATTTTGAGATCAAGCTGGAAGCCTGTGATACCTTGACTTGTTCCGGCGATTTTGAAATCCATATCACCGAAATGGTCTTCAGCACCTAAAATATCAGTTAAGAGGACATATTTAGATATGTCACCCTTGTTATCATTTTCAGTGACGAGGCCTACGGAGATGCCTGCTACCGGGGAGCTGATAGGAACACCAGCATCCATGAGAGCTAAGCAACCGCCGCAAATGGAAGCCATGGACGTTGATCCATTAGATTCCATAACCTCTGAGACGAGACGAATTGAGTAAGGAAAATCCTCTTCTGGTGGTAAGACCGGAAGGAGAGATCTTTCTGCGAGGGCACCGTGGCCGATTTCGCGCCTACTTGTGAAACCAAAACGCCCTGTTTCGCCTACGGAGAAAGGAGGGAAGTTATAGTGTAGCAAGAAGGACTTGGATTGCGCACCGCCGGTGAGGCCATCGAGATCTTGGGAATCGCGGCTAGTGCCGAGGGTTGCCAAGACGAGGGCTTGCGTTTCGCCACGAGCGAAGATAGCGGAACCGTGAACACGAGGCAGAACATCTGTCTCACATTCAATTGTACGCAAATCTTTAGGCCCGCGACCATCCGCGCGTTTACCGGCATCAAGGATATTGTGACGGTATACGTGTTCTTGAATTTCTTCGAAAGCCAAGCGAACTTGGTTTCCGTCAAAGTTTTCCTCGCCGAGCTCCTTTTTTACGGCCTCAATAGCCTCTTCCTTAATAGCAGAGACTGCGGCATCGCGTTCAGAACGCTGGTCTTGGAAGACAGCTTCTGCGATTTTTTTATCGGCAACCTTTTTACAGATTTCGAGAACCTTTTCGTCTGCCTTGATGAGTTTAAACTCCTTCTTGGTCTTATTGACGAGTTTAGCGAGCTCCTTTTGGGCATCAATGATTTTTTGAACCTTTTGGTGAGCGAACTCTAACGCTTCGATAAAACGCTCATCCGGGAGCTGGTCTGCGCTACCCTCGATCATAAGCATTTCCTTTTCCGTACCGACATAAATGAGGTCCAGAGTGGATTCAAAAAGCTGATCGTTTGTTGGGTTTGCCACAAATTCGCCATCAATTTCGCCTACGCGAACACAACCTACAGG
Organism: Verrucomicrobia bacterium CG1_02_43_26; assembly: GCA_001872735.1. Taxonomy (NCBI): domain Bacteria; kingdom Pseudomonadati; phylum Verrucomicrobiota; species Verrucomicrobia bacterium CG1_02_43_26. The sequence continues at coordinate 165,322 of MNWT01000014.1, forward strand.
TCCATTCCAAGGAATATCGGAGCACATGAGAGCAGCGGAAGCACCATTTACCATTAAGATATCGGGCTCATTTTCCATGTCTGCGGACAATAGAATACCGATGACCTGAACTTCGTTTATAAAACCCTTATCGAATAAAGGACGGAGTGGGCGGTCACACAGACGAGACGTGAGGATTTCCTTTTCGCTGGGGCGGCCTTCTCTTTTGATAAAACCTCCAGGGAAGCGACCTGCGGCAGAGAATTTTTCCCGGTAGTCTACCGTTAATGGGAAAAAGTCCTGATCGGGTCTTACGGAGTTTGCGACGACGGCGCTAACGAAGACATTGGTGTCTGCCAGGCTTACTACTACAGCCCCGTTAGCTTGTTTAGCGATGGAACCGGTGGAAAAAGTGATTCCCAGTTCGTCCACAGTTACAGTGTGTTTTTGTTTCATATATTTCTTTTCTCTTTAAAAATTAAAAGCTAATAGGCGGTTAGGACGCTTATTAGCTGACAAACATTACATTATAGGGATGGTTGATACCGCGATGGGTGGGCAAGAACATCCAATTATCGACGCAGGCTTAAGCGCTGGAGCATGTCGTTATATTTTTCCAAATCTTTTTTCTTCAAATAATTGAGATGCTTTCTGCGCAGGTTTGTTAGGGCGATGAGACCCTTGCGAGAATGAAAGTCCTTTGGATGAAGCTTCAAGTGACCTGTGAGGTGCTTGATGCGAGCGGTTACGAGGGCGATTTGAACCTCGCTGGAACCGGTATCCTTCGGGTTGATTTTGAAGTCTTCGATGATCTGTTGTTTGTCTATACCTTGTGTCATTTTATATATCTGTTGATTCGTAATTTGCGGATCTGCCCCTTAGCGGATCGAATTTCCAGCCCCTCGCCAGAAATTCCGTTAGAAACCTCAATTTGAGTAAATTACGGAGAAGCGCCTGAATGAGCGGTTCTCTAACGCTGTTGATCATTAGACGGTATTTGTTGGACAAAAGCAAGGGGAAAATGAAGAGATTCATTATTGTTGATATGCAGGCGATGCTCGGTAGCCTGTAATGTATTTCCTCCTTAATCGTTGGCCTATCTACCCAAGATCCAGGAGGATATCCTTAATGGATTCGCAACCCGGGAGGGCGTGAATTTTGTTTAAGATCTGTCTGCGTTCGAAATAGAGCTCGTTACGCAGAATGGGGTTATTAATAGTGATAATAAGAACTCCGCCCTCGATTATTTTAGATGGGCAGCAACGATGGGCTCTTTGGGAACCGACAATGGCCTTCCAGTTTTCCATAATGACCATTTCTGAGGTTTTGCGGCCGATGTTGTATTTCTTGAAATTCCGCTCCAGGAGGCTGTCTATGGAAAAGAGGGTGGAGAGGTTAAGTTTTCGGGAGGGATAGGGGATACCGCGGAGTTCTGAGATGAGCTCCGTTTCCTTTTGAGAAAACGCGTATTTTTTACCCTGGGACATTGTTATACCCCTGTAATGCTAAGCTAAAAGCCGAAAACGAGCAACCTTGAATTTAGATACGGAGTAACGCTTTCGTTGTTTCGATATCGTAGCCAGTAAGAACGTAGACCGCCTGCATATAATCATCTCGATCCGCTTTCAGCAATGTTTTCAAATCCAGGACAACGGGGGTGCTTTCACTGGCCTTTTTCAAGTCTTCCTCTGTGATTTGATTGTTGGTAGCTCGTTTAACGGCTTTTTCGATAAGCGCCTTGAGTTCTTCGAAATTATTGGGCCAAGATTGTTGGGCTAAATGAGTTAAGGCAGCTGTGTTTAGTTTTGGAATCTCTCTTCTGCCCAATATTTTAGCCTCTTGGGTAACTAAGTGTTGGGCTAGTATGGGGACATCCTCCGGGCATTCGGAGAGTTTAGGAACCGTGAACTCGAGTGTGCCCAGGAATAAGTACAAGCCCTCTGGGATTTTATTTTCCTCGATAAGACGATCCGGAGATTTACTAAAGAAGAATAAAAAACGCATAGGCTTTTTAATTTCCTCAAATTTATTCTTTTTTGAAACCAGATCCTCGAGGACGCGCAATTGCTCGGGGGAGAGGTCTGTGACCATAGGGGTGACGATTGTGATGCGATCCTGATGTTCGGCGGGTTTGATGGCCTTGAGGATGGCATTGGGCTCGATATCTTCTTTATTTAAGAAGACAAAATTTTCGTTTACATTTTTTGGAAAACGATTTAAGTCGAACGAGATTTCTTTGAGATGCGTTCCTGGAGGCGCGATTAGAACGAGACTTGTTTTGAAATTATGGTGCGTGTAGAGCCAGTAGGCGAATTCGTTCGTTTTTGGGGAATTGCAGGGGAAAGCCTTAAAAGAGCAAGGGTGAAGCGTGTCTGTACTATGCCGTTCCTTATGATTCTCAGCTGTTGGCAACGGGAGGGTGCGCCCCTTTTTTATTTCAGGGTGGAGACTTTTGAGAAGCTCAGCTGTTTTGTCTAATAAAGAAAAAACGTTTAACGGTTTTAGGAAAACACCGCCAACGCCTTCTTTGACCAGTTGCCTGATGGATTCGGGATCCAGGTAACCGGATACCATGATGCAAGGGATTTCGGGGCGTATGTTTTTGATTTGTTTGATGAAATCGATGCCTAAGATCTTGGGCATTTTTTGGTCTGTTACCACGAGGTCGTAGTGATGGTTTTTGAAACTTTCGATGGCGAGCTCGGGATCTTTAATGGAAGTGACACTGTAGTCCGCGTGGGCAAAAATGTCGGTTAACAGTGTATTAAACGTTTCATCATCATCTAGAATTAAAATACTTTTGGGCATAGGGGTAATCCTTTCTTAAGATTAATGTGAAATAGCGCTTTGGAGGGTATTGGGGAGCTTGTGTAGCATTGCAATCAAGGATTCCATGGGGGTGGTGTACCAAATGATTTTACCATCGAGCTTATCCTCCCAGTAATCGATCGCGGGCTTGCAGAGGGAATAGGAGGTGGCGATGAAATAAAATTTTTCCTCATGGCCGAACGGCAGGCACCAAGTGGACTTACAGAGCTCATGGGATATGCCGAGTGCTTTGGGGTCTGGGATATTATACGAAGCGATATCGATCAATGTGTTTTGTGATGTTTCCCAGAGGATAGATTCCTGAAAAGCATTGAGATCAAATAAAAGGATTTTGAGGAGAGAAGAATCCTGCCAATTACCGCTTTTTAGCTTTGCAACGAGAATATCATTTGCTTCTTCTAGCTGCTGTTGGGTAATGTAATTGGCTTCAAGCAAAGCAGAGCCCAAATAACGATTTGAGCGTAGGATAAGAGATCTGAAATTTTCCATTGTTAATGGGGAAGGGGGAAACCTCAGGAGAGGGAATGGGGGGGAAAGGATGTGAGTTGTCCTTACCCTATTAATTATCAGAAATGTCTGAAGAACGCAAGTCTGCGTATAAGTCTTCTTTGAGCTCTTTAATTCCTGTGCCCTCCAGGCAGGATATAGGGCGAATAAAAAGACCCTTATGCTTTTTCTGAAAACGCTTTAAATTCTCCTTAGCCTCTGGGAGGTCCATCTTATTGGCGGCAATCATGTGCGGTTTTTCCAGCAATTTAGGATCGAATAAGCGGAGCTCTTCACGCAGTTGGGCGTAATCCTCTAAAGGGTCACGGTTATCTACACCAGCCATGTCTAAAATAAACAGCAAGAGGCTACAACGCTCGATATGCCTTAAGAAACGATGGCCAAGGCCCTTGTTTTCACTAGCACCCTTGATGAGCCCTGGGATATCTGCCAAAAGAAGACGATCGTAGTGATTTTCGTATTCGATGACACCGATATTAGGTACCTTTGTTGTGAAAGGATAAGGAGCTGTCTTTGGATGGGCTTTTGTCAGCAAACCCTGCAGGGAAGATTTACCAGCATTAGGGAAACCTACCAGGCCGATGTTTGCTATAAATTTGAGGACGAGCTTGAACTCCTTTTCCTCGACCTGTTCGCCCGGAATGGCTTGCCGGGGAGCGCGGTTTACGGAAGATTTAAAGTGGATGTTGCCCAAGCCGCCCTTGCCGCCTTGAAGCAGCACAACGCGTTGGCCAGGGACGAGGAGCTCGGCTACCCTTATGCCAGAATCTTGATCATAGACGATTGTACCCGGGGGCATTTTGAGCTCGCAGCTTTCTCCGCTGACACCGGTACAGTTTCTGCCGGCGCCATCTTGGCCGGCTTTGGCTTGGTAGTGGGCTTTAAAATGATAAGGCGTGAGGTCATTCATGTTCTCATCGCAAACGAGAACGATATCGCCACCCTTGCCGCCATCGCCACCATCCGGGCCACCTTTGGGGATGTATTTTTCTCTACGAAAACTCATACACCCGTTACCACCATTACCCGCCTTTAAGCGGACTATTTTTTCGTCAATAAACATAAGCCTTTAAGTAGTTTATGGAATTCTGAGGGAAGGTAAAGGCTAAAAGGGTAGTATTTTATTGAAAGAAGTGTAAGGCATTGTCAACGATGCGAACTTGGTAATCGGTAATACCGCCATCGCCCATGATTTTCCAGATTTAGCAGCAAGATCAGGCTTAAAATGTTTTCTAGCCCGCTTTCAGAAAAGGATTATCTATTCTCCGCAGCGGTTGACCATTGCGTTCACTACTTTAGTGTATTTACTGATCCCTTTCCTCTTTCTTCTGGTCTATTACTTCCCAATCGACCAGAGTTTCCTCGATTTCCATACGTATTGGGTTAAAAAAAATTCGGTAATCAATTTGGCCCCGTTTAACAGAGGGATTGTCTTCAATTACGCTCAGGAGTTCAACGCCATCACACCCTATTTCTTTTAGCCAATTGATCAAATTATTACAATCATCACGCCTTGATGCTGATATTAATACTGATTCTTTAAACTCATCTTTTGTGAGATTTTTATTATTATAGTGTTCCTGTAGTTTTCCCAAAAGTTCTTCTTCTTTGCTCTTTTCCAGACGGTCATGAATAAAATCTGCTAATTCTTTAGAATCAGTAAAAATCTTACCCTCACCTAAAATATCCCGGAGAGCACATTGATTCGCAGAACCTCGAAGATTAAATAAAATCCACATTGGCTTACTGCTGTCTAAAGGTTCTGATAGCACTGTTGCAATTTCATGTTTCGTAAGTCTCCCATCATTATAATATTCTTTTAGTGTTTCCAAAAGGTTTCCCTCTTTGGCGAGAAAATCTATTGGGCGCATTTTGCTTTTTTCGCTAAAGGTTAATAAACTTTCCACTAAATCGCCATTTTTTTCTGAAACAGCGTCGTTGAGGATCTCTTCCACCGTTCTTGCTTTATCAGAAAGTCTAAACTCAGATTCTTTGCTGAGTGTTGTCAGTTCTCTGAGTTCAATAGGCTTATTAGAAGTTTCAATTGTTGATTTTTGGGGTAATGATTACGACTCGAATGACGAGGCAAAAAAGAGTTTAAAAAAGGTAAGTAAAGAGATGTAATGAAGGAGTGGTTCAAGAAACGATCAAATGCTATCATTGCGGGAGTGAAGATGTTGTAAAAAACGGAAAGGCACCGAATGGGAAACAGAAGTACA
>MNWT01000015.1 GCA_001872735.1 Verrucomicrobia bacterium CG1_02_43_26
ATAATTGATAACATATATATAATATACACATACAATAATATATAAAAAACAAATCTAATATAAAGTTAAAAGCTAAAAACAGGCAACTCTACGGGGTTGCCTGAATTATTTTAGCCTTTCGCAAATACAATGTAAGCCGTCTGAAACAATATGTATAACAATATGGCTATCAACACCCAAGGCAAAGGTATTCCTTTTTTTGTATCGTTTTTTCTCTCAAAGTCTGGCATAATAAGGCTAGATTAATAAAGGTTCCGTTTATAATCAAGCCCCCTTTCCCTTTGACTCCTTTCAATACATTTTTTTGCTCCAAAGAGGCTCACAACGCTCCCCAGCCAGAAAATAGAGAAGTTCGTGAAAAATCATGTAGTGTCATTGTCTTAAATGACCCTGTAAACATCATGACATACGTTGTCATGGTCTTTATCAAGGTTTTCGGAATGGATATCCAAACCGCCAAAGAACATATGCTTGAGGTTCATCAACATGGCTCTTCTGTCCTTTATAGGGGCCCCAAAGAACAGGCTGAACTTTACGTACAGCTACTCCACCAATGGCAACTCAACGCTTTTCTTGAACAAGATGCCTAATATCAATTTAGAACTCTCCCGTGACATCGTGTCCGCCCTCACCAAACTGATTGAATCCATCAGTATTATGTTCAAACACAATCTGGCTTTCGATGCCATTGTTCCCACAGATGACCCCGATCTCGCAGTCGCCTGGAAACAGGACCTTATGGAGCAACTTCAATTAGATTGTGACTATCTGATCGCTATATTGATACAACAGGATATCGGAAAAAATAACAACATCGTTTCCTTGGATGATCATGGCATAGAAGTCACCTTGCGCGTAGCTTCTGCTATTAGATTAAAGCTGCGTACCGTATTCTTTTCAGAACTCACAGACGAAGAGCTCGAGGATGCCATGCTAAACCCGGCCAATATACCCCCGCATTTAGACAAACCTTTCACCTGTTACCAATTCCTGGCCGGCCTTCAGGAAACCCTCATCAGGGCAATTGAGCCAAACATGGAGATCTAAGACCTGGAATTAAATCGCAACTTCCTGAATCCCTGAATCTTGCGACTTTCCCACCTCCTCTTCCGCTGGCATAACGGCTTCTTTTTTCGGAATTGAGTCGGCAATCTTGTCGCTTAAAACAACCAAGGCATCATTCATCGCCATAACAATATTATTATAGTTTTTCATGCCGCCATGAATTTGAGAAAAATGGAGCGCCTCAGCAGAAGCAATAAGCTTCTTGGTTCCCGGTTCTCTAACTAGCCAACGGGCATTGATCACGATTTCTTGTGACTCCTCAAATGCAATAAAATCGTAAATAGTTAACAACACATCATAGTCCCTTTTAAGCTCACTCGGCCAAGGGGCTGGGTAAACTGTGCTATTGATCTGTGCGTTTAGATTTTCCGCAAGCACCCGAGCTATATTCGGGCCAATGAGCTCCGCCCAACGGTAATTTTGCGCGTAATATATTTCAGACATCCCAATCTTAGTCGCTATATAAGGGTTCTCCATGTACCCGGGCAGTTCTATGCGGCCTAGCGCGATTGTTGGCCCAGGAGGAGGGGGTGTTTCATGCCATATCAAGGGTATGGGAACCATGGGAGCCAAGACATAAAACTTGGTGTTATCTGGCTTAGCCTTAAAGTTCATGCACCCTGACTCAAAAAATAGGGTAATAAATAAAAGGCAGAGGATCGGAAAGCTTGTCTTTTTCATAAAATATTAATTACTCGTTGAGGATGGTGGCACCTGTGGAGCCTTCCCCGTCAACAATGCATTTGGGTTTTGCTCCAAATAATTAGCAAACAGCCGCACCGCTCTAGCCGCACCAGCAATGTCATTGATCGCAGTATCTAGTTCATAGCGTAAAGAGCTATTTGGCTCAGAGAAATCATAAAATGTACCCACAGCACCTTGTATTTTATTTAACGTCTCTTTCACATCCGCGGTTAACGGGCCTACATTTTCTTCCAGCGAGAGCGTAACTTTACGAGCAGACGCCATCGATGCTTCAAAATCAACCATGGCCTGTTGAAATTGATCCGAGCCTACCATATCTTGTATCGAATCCCCCGCCCCTATAATGCTGTCATTGATCTCCTTAAACTGAATATCGGAAATGCCGTTATCCAGTTTTTTCACAAAACTTTCCACATGCTTGGAGATACCTTCAAAATCAACCTGGCTGATCTTAGACAACGTGTTCGTAGCAGCTTCCCAGAATTCTTTCAAATTCGATGTCACCGTTGGTATTTCTTTATAAATATACTTCTGCTGTACCAAAACAGGTGGCTTTTTATCCGCAAAATAATCTAATTCAACGTATAACTTTCCCGTAACAAAGCTCTGAAAATCGAGTCTTCCTCGTAAACCATTCTTGATCTGATGCTCAAATTGTACCGCGTCGCCAAGATCGACAACAACGCCCAAGTCATTCTTCAACTTACGTGTGTCTATTTCAATCAATACTGGTATGTGCGCTGAAGTATCAGGTTGATTAAAGCGTATAAAAATACGGGTAACTTGCCCTATCTTTACGCCTTTAAACTTCACAGGGGCACCCACATCCAGTCCATTAACCGATGTAGAAAAATATAAAACAAAGCTTTCCGTCTTGCTGAATACTTTGCCAGAGCCAAACAGAAACAATGCCATAACGGAAAGCACAACGGCCCCGACTAAAAAGATTCCTATTACTGCTGGATTTGCTTTTTTACTCATTTTAATTCTTAGTGGCGTTCAGTTTATCACGTTTCTGCATACTAGCAATCTTTTATCCATTCTTGTTATAGGTCCTTTTCAAGAAGTGAACCACCTTCGGATCAACACTATTTTTTAAAAGGTCTTTTGGGTTTCCTTCCGCAATGATCGTTTTAGACTCCGCGTCTAAAAATATGCTATTGTCCGCGATCGCAAATATACTGGGAAGCTCATGGGTCACGACAACGATCGTTGTCCCCAAACATTCTTTAAGTTGCAAGATCAGATCGTCCAAGCGTTTAGAACTGATCGGATCCAAGCCCGATGATGGCTCATCAAAAAAAAGAATTTGCGGGTCTAATGCCATCGCGCGTGCTAACCCTGCTCGTTTACGCATCCCTCCGCTGATCTCAGCGGGGTAAAAATCCTCAAAGCCTCTTAACCCGACAAGGGATAATTTGAATGAAACAATCTCGCGAATATCCGCATCACTCAAACCTGTATACTCTTGTAGCGGCAGGGCAACATTTTCAGCCAGAGTCATAGAGCTCCAAAGTGCTCCGGCTTGGTAGAGAATCCCTACTTTTTCCAGGATCGCTTTTCGCTCATCTCCGTCTGCCTTTGTAAAGTTCTGTTTTCCATAAAAAATGTTTCCTGAAGCCACTTCCTGCAAACCAATCAAATGCTTCAATAGGGTTGTCTTACCGCAACCACTTCCCCCCATAATCACGAATATTTCGCCTCTTTTGATATCAAAGGTTAAATGCCGCATCACCACAAAATTGCCATAGGCTAAATCGACATCGTGAACGCTTATAACTGTTGGGTGTGAATTCATTAAAAAAATTATTAAAAGTCTATCGCGTGGAAGAGGACGGCAAATACGGCATCCGCAACAATAATGGCGGTGATTCCGGTGACTACCGCTGATGTGGCTGCCATACCCACGGCAGATGAACTATTACCGCACTGCAAACCTCTCAAGCAACCTATAGAGGCTATTAATATACCAAAAATCGTACTTTTAATAACACCTACAGAAGCATGCCCTAGGTCAATGGCACTACGAGTCTGGTTCACATACTCGGTATACGAAATATCCAACATCAATAGAGACACGACCATACCGCCAAAAATACCAATATAATTTGCAAAGATACAAAGCAACGGCATCATAACAAACAAAGCAATAACTCTTGGTAATACCAGAAAATCAACAGGGGAAATGCCCATGGTTTTTAGGGCGTCTACTTCCTCTGTCACCTTCATCGTCCCAATCGTGGCCGCAAATGCCGCTCCTGTGCGGCCTGCCATAATCACACCGGTCATCATTGCGCCCATCTCACGTACCATGGCCAATGCTACCAGGTTCGCCACATATATGCTGGCACCAAAGGGTTCTAATTGTATAGCACCGACAAATGCCATAATCAAACCTACTAAAAAGCTAATCAAGCTGACAATAGGTAGAGCTTCCGCACCAACATTCTGCATAATGACAGCACAATCAGACCAACGAAACTGCGCTTTACCTGCCACAAGTCGCATAAAGCTTCTGGCCACTTCCCCAATAAAGGTAAATACTTCAGCCGTACTGTCCGCAAAACTCAACCCAATGATTCCTACTTTGTAAACAAAGCTTCTGTGAAATTCTTTCTTATGCCCTATCTTCTTCTCCGGCACCGATTGTGAAAGGGTTAATAGCTGCTGTATCCCTACAGGTAAGGATGCTTTTTCAAAAAACACGCCTTTCTTTTGGCACAGTTCATAGCAGTGTACTAAAAAAACTAACAATGAGGAATCCCAGCTATGCAGTTCCTGTGTATAGAAAACGAGTTTCTTGGGCTTCTCGCGCTCAATCTCTTTTTGAATAGACTGATACTCCAACAGGCCTTCATGCAAGTCCCACACGCCTTTCAGTCGCAGAATCAAGGAATCGTGCTCAACTCGGCTAATATCAACTCTTTCTTGAATATCCACTGGCCTCATGCTATAATGTTTCTCCATAAAAGTAAAGTTATGCTTAGCAAAAGAGAAAAATTAAATATCCTGTTTGACCTCGATGGCACGCTCATCAGCCAATACGAAACCATTTGCACGTGCATCAACTACGCCCTAGAACAGTTAGGTTTTGATCCAAAACCGCGTGAAATCGTCTACAAAACCATCGGTGCTTGTCTTTTTGGCGTATTTGATGAATGGGTTGGCCAGGAGAATACCACAAGGGCACATGAATTTTTCCAGGAAAAGTATACTCAAATTTTAAACGATAATATCGAAAAGATGCCGGGCGTAGACTGGATTCTCCAGGAACTCCACCAACGGGAGCACACGCTCACTGTGTTTACGGGTAAGGATGGTAACCATGCCAGAGTCATCTGCGAACATATCGATATCAGCAAATGGTTTACACTTATCGTTGGATCGCATGATTCTCCTTACCGCAAGCCGCAAAAGGAGTTTACCGAGTTTGCGCTGGATAAACTCAAGGCGCTTTCAGATAACGCTATCTTGATCGGAGACACCGTACACGATGTCGAAGCTGCGAAATCCGTTGGTATTCCTTGTTTCCTTGTCACCACGGGTTCTAATACTCGGGAGGAACTTGCCAAACATCAAGTCCCGGATCACCACATTTTCGATAATTTATACGAACTGGGAAAAAACCTTTTCAAACTCGATTATCCCCATTAATTTTGATACGTGGCAGATGAACAATTAACGGGTACACTCGAGCGCATCCTCTATTACAATGAGGAGAACTTTTATTGCGTTGGAGAACTGCGTGTCAATAAATCTAATGCCTCAATCACGATAACGGGTAACTTTCCTAGCATCCAGTGTGGTGAAACGTTACAAATCTCGGGTAACTGGACCACCAACCCTCAATACGGTAAACAATTTCAGGTCAAGGAGCACAAATCCACCTTACCGTCTACCGTCTACGGCATTCGAAAATACTTGGGCAGTGGTCTCATTCCTGGCGTGGGCAAAACGTACGCGGAAAAAATCGTAGACTGTTTTAAGGAAAAAACACTCGAAATCATTTCCCACGAATCCGCTCGTCTCAAGGAGGTTCCGGGTATCGGTGCCCAACGTGCCAAAAAAATTAAAAAGGCTTGGGATGAGCAACACTCCCTCCGCGAGGTTCTTCTTTTCTTGAAAACTTATGGGGTCGGTACCGCGCAATGCCTTCGTCTCGTAAAGGTTTATGGCGACAATGCTCAAGAAATCCTTCGTAACGATCCTTATCGTGTCGCGAAAGAAATTTCAGGTATCGGATTCAGAACAATCGATAAAATCGCCCTCAACATCGGCTTGGCAAACGATAATCCTGCCCGTATCGATGCGGGTATCCATTTTTACTTAAGTGAGCGTGAATCAGATGGTCATACGTGTTGCCCTATTGAATTATTGGAAAATGGAGCCTCAGAGCTCCTGCAAACGGATCTCACTAAGGTCGCTAACCGCATCCAGGTGCTTGTAAATAACAACACTCTTGTTTATTTAGATAGTATCGCATCTGTCCAATTGCCCATACTCCATAAGGCCGAAAGTGTTATCTGCCAAAGCATCCACTCATTGGATCAGGTTCCTTCTCAATTACCTTCTATTATCATCGATAAGGCCATCGCATGGGCTCAGGAAAAGGCTGGTTTCACGTTTGCTCCAGAACAGGAAAAGGCCATAAGGCTCTCGCTCGAAAACAAGGTCAGCATCTTGACGGGTGGGCCGGGTACGGGTAAAACCACTATCTTGCGTGCCATTGTCGAAATCTTAAAGGCCAAAAAGGTTTCTATTTTATTGGCCGCACCCACTGGCAGAGCCGCCCAACGTCTCCAGGCCGCCTCGCGTCACTTTGCGCAAACAATCCACATGCTCCTTAAGTATGACTCCAAGAAGGGGCAGTTTACCCACAATCTGGCCAACCCCCTAAGAGCAGACTTTGTTATCGTAGACGAGTGTAGTATGTTAGATACCAAACTTGCCTCATCTCTTTTTCAAGCAATCCCCCCGCAATCTCATTTACTCCTCGTGGGCGATGTCCACCAGTTACCGTCTGTTGGGCCGGGTAAAATCCTAGAAGATCTTATTGAGCATGGCAATGTACCGCTCATAGCCTTGAACAAGGTATTTCGTCAGAAAAAGCAAAGTTCTATTGTCACAACAGCCCACTCTATTCTTAGTGGTCAATCGGGGGCTCCTAATATTATTAAAAGCGGAGAACCGCTAAAACTGGATTCCGACCTCCAATTCATCTACGCCACCACGCCTGAAGAGTGTGTCCAACGAATCACTCAACTTTGGAAAACGGATCTCCCGAATCACTATTCGGCACATCCGCTTAAGGATATTCAGGTTCTAGCCCCTTTACACAAGGGAATAGCGGGCATCGAAAACCTTAACCGTGAACTCCAGATTGCTTTAAATCAAAACCATGCGCCCGCTATCCAGATCGGCCATACCACGTATAAGGTCGGGGATAAGGTCCTCCAAACGCGCAACAACTATGATAAGGGCATCTTCAATGGGGATCTGGGTATAATCCTTAATATTGATAAAGAGAACTACACGATAGATATCGCTTTCGAACGACATCAGGTAACGCTCGAACGCCTCGACATGCCTGATATTTCCCTTGCTTACGCCATCACTATCCACAAATCCCAAGGGAGTGAATTCCCCTACGTCATCATTCCGCTTTTAAAACACCATTTTATCATGCTGCAGCGCACGTTGCTCTATACCGCTATCACAAGAGGCAGAAAAAAGGTGTTTATAGTAGGAGACCCTACCGCCTATGCCATGGCCGTCAATAACGTTGTCGTCAATAATCGGCAAACCCACCTACGCCAAAAATTCACCCACTTGGCAAATAACACGCAACCTCAGTTAGCGACTCAAGGCTAGGGCTCCTTTTTTCGCTTCCTCAACGCATTCTTCATCAGGCGGTACCTGCTTTAATGCGTAAGCCATATCGAACAATCCAGCTTTCACCCCATCCATACTCTCTTCATGGAAGGTTCTCAGACCGCTGTTTCTGGCAATACGAAGCAAGTCCCGACTATCTCTACCGTCTCGTAATGCTTTCTTAAAACGTTCATTTGGGAAAAGAAATTCAAACAACGCCGCATACCCATGCCAACCACTGCGATTACACTGGGTACACCCTTCCTTGCTTTTCCGATATACAGAACCATACCAACCTATGCTTTTTTGCAGTAGATCGATTTCTTCGTCCTCGGGCGTATAGGGTTCTTTGCAATACTCGCACAGTTTCCTCAATAACCTCTGCGAACAAGATACTTTCAGCGCATTCGTGAACATCGAACGGCTAACCCCCAACGCAAGTATGCGTTCAATACCTTCTATCGCATTATGCGCATACGTGCCGGCCAATACCAAATTATTGAATAACGCCGCGTCAAGTGCCAATTGCGCGGTCTCATCGTCTTTCACTTCCCTAATCATTAATATTTCGGGTCTCTGTTTTAAGGCTGCTCGGCACGCAGAAGCAAAATCCGGCTCTGCCGGAATCACTCCGGCATTCAATTGCAAGAAGCTATGCGAATAATCCACAGCTCGAATCACTTTGTCTGTTCCTTCAAACCAATTCAGACCGGCGTAAAGGGTCGTGGATAACCCCGCCTTATAAGGGCTTGAGTGTAATAACAAACCTGCATCTGCTTCCAAAAATTTTACATATTCATCTAACTGATACTCTTTAATCCCTAACTCCGCTAACTTGGGCGATACCCAAGACTGCTCAACCGGTTCCAGTAAAAGACTTTGATGATGATTTAATATAGCCGATGTGACTCTAAAATAATATGTCTTATCTCCTTCTTCAGAATAAGCTAATACAGATTCATGAGGGTGCATCGGGTTTCCATCGTCCATGTTCGCAAGCTTACGCACATCATCAATTAGCTCTTTCCCCACTTTGTACGGCACTTCTTCTTGCTTCAAAGGTTTCGCGTCCAAACGATACAGGATTTTGTACGATCCAATATCCGGTTCAATTAAAACGGTGTCGACCATCATGCCGTAAATGGCTTTTAAAAAGGGCTCTGTAACTTTAGTGCGAAATGGACTTCCGGATAGCTGTATCGCCTGCTGGGGCATCCACTCCGTGGGCTTTTTCTCTTTTGAAGGAAAAATTAAGGGGGTAGTAGACTTCTTAACGCGCAACTTCTTGGCATCCGTCTCCTCTTCACTTAGATAATGCTCTATGTCCTTCTCTAATGCCAATAGTATAGACACTTTTAGCTTCGTTTTGTCTTTTACTGCCTGTATCAAATCTAGATTAAAGGGGTTCGTGACCGCTACAACCACGCGTCCGTCAAACATGCTCACGGGCAGCATCTTGTTTTTCTCGCAAAAGTCACGTGGTAACAGATTAAATAGCTCATGATTCATCTCAAACCGATTTGCCAAAAATGGGTTAAGACTGAGGGATAAAGATTTAGCCACTAGAATTTCAAGATCGCTTATACCGAAATCTTTTTTTAGTAATCCTTCCATTTCCTCGCCGGAAAGACCATCGGCCGCACTCAGTGCTTTCTCCTTCCCGTCTGCTGTTAAACTATTTAAAGCGAACAGCTTTTCTAATATAGCTAAATGAATCCTCGGTAGCGTCATCTCTTTTAATACTTTGAAATATCCAATAGCTCAGGGTAAAACAGGTCGTTATTTACGGTTTGATCACTCCCAAATCCAAGTGATTCCAGAAAATCTTTCTCTGCTAAACTATTCTGCTTCAAATAACGGTTCACATGCTCTTTCTGGCGCCCAATCAGGTAATCCTTCATACTCTGTAAATCTGTAATGCCGTTCTTCAGCTTTATATAATTCGTTAACTGTTCCGCGGTTACAGGTCCTTCTTTTGCGGCCTTAACAGCCATACCGATTACTTCTTTTAACTCGCTGTAGTTTCTCGGCCAATCATAATTTAATAATGCGGATATCGCTTCCGGGGTAAATTGGCCACGCTCTGGCGCTTTCGCTTCTTTCGCGAATTCTTTAGCAAACCGAAATGCGTATAGCGCCAAATCGGTTAACCGTTCATGCAGGGGGAGCACTTCCACCAGGTTCATCTTGATGTAAACTGCAAGCTCATGCTTAAAATCATCTTCAAGTGACTTTACAGAAGCTTCATCTAGCAAATAAACAAATAATATCGGTTGCCCGTCATCCAGATCATAGGGTCCTTCCTTTAAGGAATTTAATGCATAATAGTGAACGTCTTGCTGCACGTTTAGTAAATTATCAATGACAACGATCGGCGATTTTTCTTCATGAGAGGTCACTTTTTCAATAAAATCTTTATCGCCTGCAGCAGATAAATCCGAAGCCGAAATCCATTTCACTTTAGTGGTGTCTAGACCACGCCATACCCCTATTTGCCGAATAATTAGCTCCTTTTCTGCTCCCTTATGAAGCGCCAAAAATATAGAATTATCTTCCGCCACTTTCTTCTGTAACTGAGAGACCCATCCGGATTGCCACCCCCTAAACGATGGCAAATAGGCCAGTTCTTCATTCGATAAGGCGTTATCAAATATATTACCGTCAATCCGATCCTTCGCGGATACACCTTCCTCCGCACCACTGCCTCTATTCTCTTCATCGGATGTCTGCCGCAAATGTCCTATCAAATCCAAAAAAACATCCAAATTAAAGGGTTTTTCCATAAGCAGCGATATACCGGTGTTCGCAATCTGTACCATGTCTTGTATATTCCAATGCGAAGCTACCATAACAACTGGTAAACTCGCATTCACCGTCTTCACATTTTTTAACATCTCGACAGCGGCTTTTCCTTGTAACGCCTCGTCCGCAAAAATAATCAAATAATCACAGGCCCCCAAATCCCCAAATAAGGGTTCTACTTCCGTTTCAAATTGCACGCGAAACCCTTCAGCTTCTAACTGACTCCGTAGTGTTTCCGCATGCGTAGGGTATTTATCCAGTAGAAGAATTTTTTCTGCCATGAAGTGGGGTGTGGGTCTAAACATTATACTAAGGCAATACCGCGTAAACGCAAGATTATCTTTGCCCTGCCATATAGGATGCGTGTTTAAAACTACCCAAATTATTTTTTGTATAAGTATCCAAGTACTCTAAATCTGGAAATTGTATTACAATCTTGCAAATCTACTACATAACAATTAATGTCTTCACCTATGAACCAGAAACTCGCTGACTGTATCAATCGTTATCCTGTTTTGATGAATTGTGCCGAAGCCATCCAAATGGCCTATGAGCGCATTCGTGAGGTCTATCAGGACCACGGAAAGCTTCTTATATGCGGTAATGGTGGCAGTGCTGCCGATGCAGACCATATTTCAGGCGAGCTTCTAAAGTCTTTTTCCATTCAACGCCCAATTGACGACTCTTGGCGTGAACGTCTAGGGGATGATTTAGCAGACAACCTGCAAGGCGCCCTTCCTGCAATCCCCCTCCCAGTCTTTTCTTCCCTCATGACTGCTTTTGCCAATGATTGTGATCCCCTTTACGTCTTTGCGCAGCTCACCTGGGGTCTCGGAAGGCCAGGGGATGCTCTCCTTTGCATTTCCACTTCCGGTAATTCCAAGAACGTCATCAAAGCCGCACAGGTCGCCCAAGCAAAGGGTCTCCACTGCATCGGCCTAACTGGCGCTTCAGGGGGTAAGTTAAAGGAGCTCACAGACATTTGTATTTGCGTTCCGGAAACAGAAGTGTTTAAAATCCAAGAGCTACACCTCCCCATCTATCACACTTTGTGTATGATGCTCGAAGATACCTTCTTTAAAAATGAAATTACAGTTCCCGAAAATACAGGAAACTAAAATTCTTGAATTTGCCAAAACAATTCAGGAAATTGGGGGAAGAGCCGTTTGTGTTGGTGGCTGCGTTCGAGATGCTCTCTTAGGGCAAGAACCCAAGGATATTGATATCGAGGTCTTTGGTGTTGACCCTCAGATTTTGGAAGAAGCTCTTTCCCAAAGATACGAGGTCTTACCGATTGGCAAAGACTTTGGTGTCCTTTCTATAAAACAATATAACATAGATGTTTCTGTCCCTCGTAAGGAATTTAAGCGCGGGGAGGGGCATAGGGGTTTTCAAATAAATGCTGATCCTAACCTTTCTTTTAAGGACGCGGCCGCTAGGCGAGATTTTACCATAAATGCTATCTCTTGGGATCCTCTTACCGATGAGCTTATAGACCCTTACTATGGTCTCGAGGATCTGCAGAATAAGATTCTGCGGCACACCTCCCCCAAATTCACAGAGGACCCTCTCCGTGTCCTTCGTGGCATGCAATTCATCGCTCGTTTCGAATTGACTCCGGACAAGCATACAGTTGCCCTTTCTCGGGGCATTTATCCCGAAAACCTTTCCAAGGAACGTATCTTCGAAGAGTGGAAAAAGCTGATCTTGCTTGGCAAAAAACCTTCTCTCGGGCTTAAGTTTTTAAAGGATACTCACTGGGTAATCCACTTCCCAGAGCTCGAAAATCTTATCGATTGCGCCCAGGATCCAGAATGGCATCCCGAGGGCGATGTGTGGTCTCATACGCTTTATTGTATGGATGCGTTTGCGAACGAGCGAATAGGCGATGAATTCGAAGATCTCGTAGTCGGCCTCGCCGTCCTTTGTCACGACTTCGGTAAGCCGGACACCACTATCTACGATGAGGCCAACTATCGTCTGCGTTCCCCAGGGCACGATATCGCAGGGGAAGCTCCCACACGTTCTTTTCTTAATTCCATGACGGATTACAAGGATCTCATAGAATCTGTTATTCCCTTGGTAGTCCACCACCTTCGCCCTGTTGACCTTTTCAAAGCCCAGTCCACGGACTCCGCCATAAGGCGTCTTTCCCGAGTCGTCCGCCTCGATCGGCTCATGCGAGTCGTCAGTGCAGACATGCAAGGCCGGCCCCCAAAACCAAACACTGCCCCAGAGGTTAATAAATGGCTCATGGAAAGAGCTGAAGCCCTTGACATCAAAAACAAGGCACCCGATCCCATTATTCGTGGCCGCCACTTAATCGCCTTGGGCATGAAACAAGGTGCCGAATTTCGCCCGCTCCTGGATTCCTGCTACGAGGCTCAAATCGAAGGCATCTTCTCCACCGAAGAAGACGGCCTGAAATTCCTAAAGGCCACAATGGCCGAAAGCGGTATTACGATATAATGATCAAAAAATAAACAGGAAAAAATTCGGCTCTATGAGTTTCCTGACTCCCATGAAGGCCTAGCCAAATTTTAATAAGCTCAAAAGTCCTGGAGGTAATACCATGGCTTTTTTATTGAATCTCAAGTTGTCTTTCTTCATTTTAATAGTCTTATGACTACAACCATAGATGCCAATACAGCCCAAACAATTTCCCTAAATTTATTCGAACGCGCCCAAAAAGTCATCCCCGGAGGTGTCAATTCCCCTGTCCGTGCTTTTCGTTCAGTTGGCGGCGCCCCTTTCTTTACTCAATCCGCTAATGGCGCCATTTTAACCACCGTTGATGGCATAAACTTAATCGATTTCGTGTGCACGTGGGGTCCCGCGATCCATGGTCATAACAATCGCAATATCCAGGAAGCCATCCAAACCGCCTTAAACAAGGGCACCAGCTTCGGAACGCCTAACCCTTACGAAGTTGAAATCGCTGAACTGATTACAGCGGCGATCCCTTCTGTTGAAAAAATTAGAATGGTGAATAGCGGCACAGAGGCCACAATGTCTGCAATTCGTCTCGCAAGAGGCTTTACGGGGCGTGATAAAATTATCAAATTCGAAGGCTGCTACCATGGCCACGCAGACGCACTACTCGTCAAAGCGGGCTCAGGAGCACTAACCTGTGGTTGCCCGGATAGCGCAGGTGTTCCCAAGTCCTTCACGGAACATACCATCGTCCTCCCGTTAGATAACCTCGAAGCCGTAGCGCTCGCATTTAAACAATACAAAAACGAAATCGCGGCCATCATTCTAGAGCCCTACCCTGCAAACTGTGGTTTACTCCTTCCTCGAGAGGGCTATTTAAGGGGTCTTCGAGAGCTTTGTACTGAAAATGGCACTGTGCTTATTTTCGATGAAGTCATGTCGGGCTTCCGGGTCGGCTTTGGTGGCGTTCAGGAAAGGGAAAACATTGTACCAGACTTAACTACATTTGGCAAAATTATCGGTGGCGGGCTCCCTGTCGGCGCATTTGGTGGCAAACAAGAGATCATGAATTACCTCGCTCCTCTTGGCCCTGTTTACCAAGCAGGCACGCTTAGCGGAAACCCTTTGGCCATGGCCGCTGGTATAGCAGCACTCAGGCTCCTCCAGTCCGAAAATCCCTACGATCGCTTGGATAAAGCCGGCAAACAATTAGCTCAAGAACTCTTAACCGTTGCCCAACAAAAGGGCATTCCATTACAAATCCCCCAAGTCGGCTCCATGTTCGCCCTCTTCTTTAACGAAACTCCGGCTAGAGACTACGCAACCGCGATCGCTTCAGATAAAGCTATGTTTAATAAAGTCTTCCATTATGCATTGGATAATGGTGTTTATTTGCCGCCTTCTGCATACGAAACTTGCTTCATCAGCACTGCTCATAATCCTGACGTTATGAACAAAGCCATAGACATCCTCTCAAGGGCCATCAAGTCGCTTTAAATACATTTACTCAGAGCGCAACGCCTGTATCGGGTCAAGCTTAGAGGCTTGCCTCGCGGGATAGTACCCAAAGAAAAGACCTATTGCCGTAGAAACGCCTAACCCTAGCCATATCGCCGGTGGAGAGACTAAAAAATCCCATCCGTTTGTTATTGAAAAAACATACGAAGCACCAACGCCCATACCAATACCAATAAGCCCGCCAACGATACACAATACAAGGGCTTCTATAATAAACTGTAATTGTATATCACGTTGAAGCGCCCCCAAAGCTCGTCGAATACCTATCTCTTTCTTGCGTTCGGTTACTGAAACAAGCATAACGTTCATCACACCCACGCCTCCCACGATCAGCGAAATACCCCCAATCGCGCCCAAGAAAATGGTGATCATCTGCATCTGCGATTCCATCTGCTTAATAATCTCTTCAGCAGTATTCACTTCAAGATTCAAAGCTGGATCACGCAAATGAAAATAGTTTTTAATATCCTCGGTAACTTGTTGAGGCGGATATTCTTTATTCATGCGCACGAGTATGTAAGCGACTTCTGGCTTATCAAACACTCTACTGTACGTACTGTAGGGAATCAAAACAGATTGATTTGCATAAAACGGCCGCATCGAGCCTCTTGGTGCATCACCAAGCATCCCAATGATGGTAAATAGCTTATCATTAATCCGGATATGCTCTCCAATAACATCCATCGCACCTTTTTCTTTAAGATCATCTGCCACTTCTTTCCCAATAATCATGAAATTCATATTCTGATCCAAGGGGGATAAAAAACGGCCTTTATCGAGTTTAAAACGATTTATAGGAAGAAAATTATCAATCACTGCCAAAATAGAAGCAGAAACATCTTTGCCATGAAAGGTCATAGATGAGCCCGTTTGCCCCACAGGTGAAGAATCAACAACGCTATCTAAGTATTGCGAAAGTTCCATTGCCTGTTGAAAATCAATCTGCGGGCCTTTGTCTCCTCCTCCAAAACCAAAGCCGCCGCCCCCCCAGCCTTTTCGAACAACGATATAATCTGTTCCTAATTCAAGAAAGCTCTTCAGCGAATTTGCTTTAAATATAATTCCTATAGAAACAAGCGCAATAACGGCGCCAATACCAATAACAATCCCTAACAACGCAAGAAAACTGCGCTGCTTCGATGAAATGAGGCTGCGAAATGCCATCCCTATATTTGCCTTCACCATCATTTCTTTGTATCGTTTATAATGAAGCCATCCGAAAGAGAAACAATCCGCGGGCAGCGTTTCGCAATGTCCGGGCTGTGCGTAATGATCACAACCGTAATACCGGACTCCTTATTCAATCGAATAAACAAGTTCATAATATCATCACTTGTCTTCACATCCAATGCTCCCGTAGGTTCATCTGCTAAAATAAGGTTTGGTGTTCCAACCAACGCGCGCGCAATCGCAACTCGTTGCTGCTGACCTCCGGAAAGCTCATTGGGCTTATGGTGCTCACGGTCTTCCATAGACACCAATTTCAACATCTCTCGGCTGCGCGCTTGCATATCAGCTTTAGTCATTCCCCTATACTGCAGGGGTACATAAACATTCTGAAGTACATCAAGTCTCGCCAGAAGATTATATTGCTGGAAAACAAATCCTATATTTTTGTTTCTCAGTGTAGATAGTTCATTATCCGAACATTCCGCAATCGTACGGCCTTCTATTCTATACTCACCGCTCGTGGGTCTATCCAATAGCCCTAATATATTCATCAAGGTCGTTTTTCCACAACCGGATGTCCCTATAATAGAAATGAGCTCTCCTTCGTTAATCTTTAAAGATATACCTTTGAGGGCAGGAACCGTTACCGGGCCCAGATAGTAGTTTTTGACAACGTTGTCTAGTTCTATTACAGGGGTATCCACAATAAAAAATTATAGCAGTAAAATGGTATCGCCGGAGTTTAACCCATTGACAATTTCAACGGTACCGGTAACGGGTGTCGTTATCCCTGTCTCTACCTGCACTTTCTCCGGTTGAGTTGCCCCCTCTGTTATACGATAAACAAATTTGCCTTCTCGGGTAATCTGCACCGCTCGGAAGGGTACCATCAACGCATTCGGATTAGTATAGGTATTAATAGACAGATAAGCAGACATCCCTAATTTAACCGCTTTGCGTTGTTCGTCGGTCAAGGGATCCGTAGTTACTTTTATTTCAAACTGGGGTTTTCTACCAGAAGACTTTGCTTCAGATGAAACATACGTCACTTCACCGTGCAGGGTAACTCCTTTAAAACCATCCCCTGTAATAGTCACGTCTTGCCCGGGGCGCACTTGATTGACTTCGATTTCATCTACGGTACTGGATACACTCAATCGAGACAGGTCAGCAATAGATAGGAATATCGCATCTTCCGCTACACTGATACCGCGTTCTACATTCTGCACAACACCGCCTTGGTCCTTACTGCCACTACTACTCGCAAGTGGTTTAATAGCAACTCCTGGAACTGGGCTGTACAAAATAGCACGCTCCAGTTTACCTTTTAACTGCGTTTCCTTAAGCTTGGCATTCTGCCAATCATAATCTTTGAAAAGAATTTCTTGCGGGTTACCTTCTTGTCTTGTCGCTTCCAAGGATTCATTAGCTTTTAAAAGAGCATCTTCCGAGGAAGCAATCTTGCGTTTCGCGGCATCTAAGTCGCGCTTACTAATCGCACCTTTATTATAAAGTAACTGCGATGATTCATACTCGTCTTTTGCTAACGCAAGCTCATCTTCCGCTTTTGCTAGAGACCTATAGGCTTCCGTCATCTTACTCCCCTTTTCCCAATTTTTTATTTTTAGGAGGTCTTGCTTTTTCTTAATTTCGTCAACTTGAGCCGTTCTATACTCGGATTCTATCTTAGTACTATCAAGCTCTATAAGCTTCTGCCCTTTTTCAACCGTAGATCCAAATTGAAAATTAACGTCTTTAATAATGCCCGCAAAGGGAGCAAATACATTCACCATCTGCGCCGGTTGCAAAATACCCGATGTCGTTAAAGGCAGGGTTACAGGCTGTGGTGTAACCGTATAGCGTTCATACGTTTGTCCTTGTTCTGTGCTAAATGTAGGGGCTTTCGTTGGCACATACGCTGGGCTAGAGCTCGAAGAGCTAGATGGCCATAAAAAATAAAAAATGATCAGAACAACAACCCCAATAAAGGTAAATCCTATGTTCCTCACTTTTCGTATACGCTTGGAGGTCTCTTCTATCTTTTGAGACTTCTCATCAAGCTGCATAAAGGCTTTTTGCAAATCACTATTCTGGGTCTTGATCTCTTCGATTAATTTCTTTTCGCGGTCTCTGGTCGTCAACAGTTCTCCAAACAAAACTGTATTTTCTATAGAAATACCGGCTTGCGCAGACATCGCTTCCACAAACGTCAGGTCATCGTGCGTAAATGCTCCTTCTTTCTTGTTAATCAATTCAATAACACCTATGCGATCTTTCTTCTCATTGGAAATAGGAACAATCAAAAGGGACTTGATTTGATCTTTAGCAACCGTGTCCACTTTGGGATCAAAGTCTTTATCTTTAGATACATCAGGGATTATATAAGGCCTAAGCTCATCAAGAGATTTCCCTACAAGACCTTTCCCCAAGGGAAATTGAAGTTCCATTACTTCTATATCTTTGCCCGCCCGATTAAACAACATCTGATCATCCGCATCGTATAGATACACAATAACATTCTCCGCCATTGTAAATCGGGTAATACGATCAACGATGAGGTCAAGGAGCTCGTTGATATTATGGGGCTTATACTGGTCTAATTCCATTCCGTTACTGTCCTTACTATACTACATAACATATTAATAATCAAGTCGAAGGAGGGGGCATTCCGGACTGTGCCCGAATGCGCTTACTTTGAGCCGCACGCTCATCTATATTAATCTGTAAGGTGTCTAGTAAGGTACCTAGCCGTCTATCAAACTCTACAAGGTTATTTAAATAGGTAATCTTTGCCGTTAATTCCGTATTTTCTGTAGTAACATAATTATCCTGTGTGGTAACGAGCTCAAAATTAGTAATCAAACCGGCATTAAATCGTATCTCTGCCACCTCTAAATCCTCTGCGTTTAAGCGCGTATTCTCCTTAGCAAATTGTACTCGTTTGTAATTGTTTTCAATCGTACGCATTTGCTTGATAACGTCAGCCTTCAAATTATCCAGTGTGTTTTGAAAATCAATACGAGCTTTTCGCATCGCTATTTTCGCATTCAAATAAGAGGTAGCACGATCTCGCTTATTTAAGGGAATGACAAGATTCAGGCCCAAGCTCCATGTCTTACGTTTCATATCAGCTGCATTGTAAGTAGCTAGCCCCCATGTGCGCCCAGCATTCCCATTAGAAGCAATACTACCAGTAAACCCTAAATCCCATAGCAACCCGTCTTTCGCTTCTTTTAGGGAAAGCTCAGCGTTGCGAAGCGCTATGAGTGCCTGTTGGTATGAGGGATCATTCTCATAAACGATTTCCATAGCATCTTCAAGCGAGGGTAATTGGGGTTCTTCCACTTGCAAATCAATAATGGGTAACAGGGGTATCCCGGTATCCATATTCATGAAGCGCAATAGGTCTATTCGAGCATCGTCCGTTGTATTCTCTACCTCCAGCAGTTGAAGTTCTCTGCTCGCTATAGCAGCACGGCTTTTTATCAAATCGTTTTTCGCAAGCCTACCCGCTTCTACAAGTGCTTCTTGTTGCTCAAGTCTTATTTTTTCTCGCTCAAAGGATCGTCGTTGAATCTTCAGCGATTCTATCTGGTTTATATATGAACGATACCGCGTAATCGCCGTCTGTATATTCGTCATTAAGGTTGATTTTAACGAAAGCACATTACCTTGTTCTGTCAAATAGGCTCTTGTCAGCGAAAGGGTACCCATCGTAAATCCCCCTCCTTTTAACAGGGGTTGAGTAAATCCTAGGCTAAAGCCGTCAGAATAAGTAGATCGTTTCGCTTCTTTCCCCAAAAGCGTGGTGCTCTTATTCCAGGCAAAATTTAAGCTTCCTCCTGTTTTAAGGGCTTGAGTCCATGCTGTTGAAACATTAGCAGACCCACTTTCTGCTTTCGATGTGGGCGTTATCGCGTGTGTCCATGAGGGGCCAATTGTCAGGGTGCCTTGTGGATTAAAAGCATGCTCCGCGTTTACCAGAGCATTCTTCTGGGTGATGCGGTCAAGGTACGAATTGTCTATCGTCTGGTTCTGTCTCAGCGTCATTGCTATACACTCTTCAAGCGTCATATAGTAACCGTTCTCTATATCGATCACGGCATGAGTGCTCACCATCAATACTGAAAGGCCAAAAGCGATGAATAGAGCTTTAAAAATGAGCTGCATAGTTGTTGATTAGACTTTTTTGCAAAATGGGTATGCGCAAGATTATTAACAAAGTAGGCCTGGGAGTAAAGGTTTTTTGATTAGGCAAAACGCGTTTGATTATTTAAGCGGTCGCAATCACTGGTGCCGTTCACCTGTCCACTTTACAAATTGCTGGTCTCCCGTATTGATCGCATCAATAACGGTTCTCTTCGCATATAGCGTCTGATCTAAAAAAACAGCTGGCATTCCTTTTAAATCGTATTCAAAGACCTTTGCTTCTACAGGGCATTCCCTGGCTAACGCGCGCTGTGGCATCATCCATACAGCTTTTCCAGATAATTTAACCAACTCTGCTTCGCTTAGTTCTTTAAACTTCCCGTCTTCAAAAACATTCCATAGCTTATTTCGCGATGGGCTAATGATATAACCCACTTCTGCTTTAAATTTTGTTTTTATCACGGCTTCCACAAACGCAAAGCTTTGGTAGGCATAAATGGGAATTGATTGAAGCTCGGGGAGCGTTTTCCAGGTTCGTATCGCCATCGCAACTAAGCGTATCCCTAAGATAGAACCGGGGCCTTCACAGTAAATGATCCCGTTCAAATCTTTCAACTGTAGCTGTGCCTCTCTCAAACAATCAGCAACACACGAAAACAAGCATTCTAGCGCGTGTTCTTGCGAGTTTTTAAATGATAACCACACACCCTCTTCCCAAATCCCAACTTGGATCACCGATGAGCTCGCGTCTAATATCAATTGTGCTGCCATAAAATATTACCTGCTATTAAAATATTTTTTTAGCTAGCATTCAACTTTATTCAAAATCATAATCATAACTGATGAAGGCCATGGTATTTCATAAACCGGGCACCCCGCTCACACTGGAAGAGATCCCTACTCCAAAACCACTAGAAAATGAGGTGCTAGTAAGGGTTCGCGCATGCGGGGTCTGTCGCACAGATCTCCATATCGTAGATGGCGATCTCCCGGAGCCTGCGCTTCCGCTTGTTCTAGGTCATCAGGTGGTGGGGGAAATAATTGAGTGTGGTAAAAATGCTAAAAAATTCAAGCGGGGTGATCGTATCGGCATCCCTTGGCTAGGTGGTACTTGTCACCATTGCTATTACTGTGACCATGATCAGGAAAACTTATGCGATAAACCGGTCTTCACGGGCTATCAGAAAAATGGGGGATATGCCGAATACACAACGGCAAATGAGGATTATTGCTTCTTATTGGATAATGATTACTCCGATATCGAGGTCGCTCCTTTATTATGCGCGGGTCTAATCGGTTATC
The DNA here is from genome assembly GCA_001872735.1 of Verrucomicrobia bacterium CG1_02_43_26. NCBI lineage: Bacteria > Pseudomonadati > Verrucomicrobiota > Verrucomicrobia bacterium CG1_02_43_26. Next base: position 21,016 of record MNWT01000015.1, read on the forward strand.
GCTCTTATCGCATGGCTGGAGGGGGTAAACGTATTGGTTTTTATGGCTTCGGTGCGGCAGCCCATATCCAGGCTCAACTAGCCGTACATGAGGGCAAGGAGCTCTACGCGTTCACGCGTCCGGGGGATACCGCAACCCAGGACTTTGCGTTAACATTGGGCGCAGCGTGGGCCGGTGGCTCCGATCAAGCTCCTCCGGCTGAGCTCGATTCCGCTATCTTATTCGCCCCGGTGGGTGAGCTCGTTCCGGTTGCCTTAAAAGCACTCCGTAAGGGGGGCATAGTGGTCTGTGCGGGTATCCATATGTCAGACATTCCTTCTTTTCCTTACGAAATCCTTTGGGGGGAGCGTAAACTTCAATCCGTCGCTAATCTCACTCGTCAGGATGGTCACGAATTTTTGGCCCTTGCTCCCCAGGTTCCTATCAGGGTTGAATCGCGCGTATTTCCGCTAGAGGAGGCAAATCAGGCTATCGATGCCATCCGTAAGGGCAAATCTCATGGAAGCGTGGTATTGACACTCAATTCTTAATATTATTTATTGACCCTATAAATTTAATTAAAAAACATCATGCAAATTCCTTCCGAAATCCGTTCTCAAATCGAAGAAATAACGCGCAGAGCCGGTTACTTATGGAGGTTTCTTTGACGTCGCGAATAAACAAAAAGAAATAGAGGTTCTCGAGCAAAAAATGAGTGTCCCCACTTTCTGGGACAGCCAGGAAAATGCACATCAGGTGATCAACGAAGCCAATAAGCTAAAAGCTGTCGTCGTCCCCGTTATCGCTTTTCAAAACGAGGTAAATGACCTCGATACGCTTATCGAATTAATCGAAGAGCTCCCCGAAGAGGAAGCAGAGGGCTATCTTCAAGAAATCCAACAAACCGCTACAAATTTAATAGAAAAGGTTGATAAAATTGAACTCGAATCTTTCTTAAGTGGTCCTCTGGATAAAAATAATGCCATCATGAGTGTCCACGCGGGCGCAGGTGGTACGGAATCTTGTGACTGGGCAGACATGCTTTTAAGAATGTATCTTCGCTGGGCAGAACGCCAAGGCTTTCAAACCGAAATTCAAGACATCCAGGCAGGAGAAGAAGCTGGCATCAGTAGGGCCACTTTCCGCATCATCGGTCCAAACGCATACGGCTATTGTAGAGCAGAACGGGGTGTCCATCGTCTCGTTCGTATCAGTCCGTTTGATTCTAATAAACGTCGTCACACTTCTTTCTCTTCCGTAGACGTAATCGCCGAAATCGAAGATGACATTCCCATGGAAATCAGGGACGAAGATCTGCGTATAGACACCTATCGTGCTAGCGGCGCAGGCGGCCAACACGTTAACAAAACAGAATCCGCGATCCGCATCACTCACTTACCTTCCGGTATCGTGGTCACTTGCCAAAATGAGCGTTCCCAGCACAAAAACAAGGCTTCTGCCATGAAGAACCTTAAATCTAGATTGTACGAAAAGAATCTGGACGAAAAACGAGCCGAAATGGAGCGTTATTACGGCCCCAAGGGTGAAATCGGCTGGGGTAACCAGATCCGAAACTACGTCTTCCAACCTTACCAAATGGTCAAGGACTTGCGCACCGGCGCCGAATCAGGCAACGTCCAAAACGTCATGGACGGCGATATTCAAGGTTTTATAGAGGCCTGGCTCCGTGCCGGCTGCCCAATGACTCGAAATAAAGATATTAATGTTGATCTCTAATGATTACTTGTTCCATGCCCCAAGCACTCTCCTATAACTATTTAAAGGAAACGTTTGACCGTCAGGTCCTCTTTCACGAAAAGGCTTGGAGACTCTCTCCCAATCCGCTCCTGCTCTCAGAGGAACAAACTGACATGATCAAACAGATCGGCCAGGCTTGTCTCGAATTCTATCAAGTGCTGGACATCCTCTACACGCGTTCTAAAACAGGCAAAAACTTACTTCGCAACAAGGAACACTACGCGTCCTGGATCGCTGATTACTACGACTTGGGTAAGCCAAAATTCCTTAAAGAGCACAATAGCCATAAGGTCAACAAGCGTTCTACTCCAAGCATCATTAGGCCGGATTTACTCATCACAGAAGATGGTTTTGCGCTAACAGAGCTGGATTCTGTCCCTGGAGGCATCGGCTTAACCGCTTTCCTAAACCAACTTTATAAAAGCGCTGGCTTCCCGGTAATAGAATCAGAGGGCGGCATGGTCACGGGTTTCTACAATGCCGTTGTTCCCGAAAATTTAATCGAGCAAAATCCGCTCGTCCTCATTGTCGTCAGTGACGAATCTGCTACTTATCAACCCGAATTCATCTGGCTATCCGAACAACTCCAAGCACTGGGAAAGAACATCCACTGTGCCCACCCGGATGAGATTAAACGAGGCTCTTCCGGTCTACTCTGGAGGAATGATCAAAAGATCGATGTGATCTACCGCTTTTTCGAGCTCTTTGACTGGGCAAATGTTTCTTGCGCAGACATTATTTTAGAAGCCGTAGAAGCAGGCGAAGTAATCGTCTCCCCTCCCATGAAAACCTACCAGGAGGAAAAAATGAGTCTCGCGTTCTTCCATCACCACGCTTTGCAAGAGTTCTGGAAGGAAAATTTATCAAAGCACGCCTTTAAACTATTACAAAAAATCATCCCGCAAACCTGGATCGTAGACCCGGTCGAACTCCCTCCGTCCGCTGTCTTGGATGCTCCTTGGGTAAACGGCAAGCCCATCTATGAATGGATGCAACTAGCCGACGCTTCCCAAAAGGAGCGTTCTTGGATTCTTAAGACCAGCGGCTTCCATGAAAGTGCCTGGGGAGCCCGTAGCGTCGTCTATGGCAGCGATAGCTCTCGCCTTGAATGGGAAAAAGCACTCAGAAAAGCAATCACTCAAAGCAGTTCCTCGTTATCTGTCTTGCAAGAATACAAAAAACCCGTTTTACTAACTCATGAGGTATATGATGAAACGGGAACTCAACTCATTGCGCAAAATGGAAGAGTAAGACTCTGTCCCTATTTCTACATAAACAATGAACAATCAGAATTATCAGGTATCCTCTCAACACTTTGCCCCGCGGATAAAAAAATCATACATGGCATGTCCGATGCCTGCCTCACCCCCTGTATGACTCAACACGAACGCTAACTAACCTTATTATGGAAACAATAACAGAAACTACGCGAATAAAGATAAGGCCTTTAGTCATGGAGGACGCAGAGGCGCTGGAAGATATATTGGGCAACCCGGAGGTCATGCAGTTTTCCCTCTACGGTGTTAAAGATCGAGCGGGCATAGAGGAATGGCTTAAGGATGTCCTCAAAGCATACGAAACCTACGGCTTTGGCATATACGCTGTTATTTTAAAACCAGAAGAAAAACTAATCGGCATCTCAGGCGTCTGGAAAACCATAATCGATGAGCAAGACGAAATGGAGCTCATGTACCGCCTGGACAGAAGCTACTGGAACCTCGGCTACGCCACAGAAGCCGCAGAGGCTGTTACCAAACACTGTTTTGATAAATTCGGCTTCCTATCAATTATAGCCGTCCTGGACCCTCAAAACACCGCCTCCCAACGAATAGCGGACAATTTACAGATGGCCTACGAAAAAGACAGCGTCTTCCACGATGTCCCCGTCCGCGTCTACCGCCTCAATCGCCCAGGCCTCGAAGAGCGTCTCAAGGAAGAGTCATAATAAATTAAGCCTACTTTCCCAAAAATGAAAAGCCCTGGAACAACAATTCCAAGGCTTTTTTTATAAAGATCACCCCCCGTTCTAACCCTCCATGCAAAATACAAAAGAAGCGCTCACTTGGATTACAACTATCATTAAAGAAAAAAATATCCCGTTTCAAATCACCGGCGGATTGGCCGCTCAAGTATACGGCTCTCAACGAAATCTCGCAGACATAGATATCGATATCCCAGAAGATAATTTTGCAACAATCATCAACGAAGTGTCCCCTTATATAACTTTCGGACCCGCCCAATACAAAGACGAAGAATGGGACTTGCCGCTCATGACCCTCAACTATAAAGATCAGGAAATTGACCTCTGCGGTGCTTATACTACAAAAGTTTATAACAAAGCCAACAATACTTGGTTAACCCTCAAGACAAATTTATCCAACCCAAACCATGCGGACATATTCGGCATCACCCTCCCCGTCATTAGCCGCGATGAACTCATTGCCTACAAGAAAATCATTGCTCGTCCCGTGGACTTATTAGACTTGGCCGCGCTTACCCCTTCATCCCCTCAACCACCTTCTGCCCATCTTTAACAAGCACCACCATTTCTTCTACAGAATGTCCATCAATATCATTGGGATCATTAAACATTGTTGGATTTAACCCCTGCTTAACCAACTCCATATTCATCACACAAAACACGGATGTCCGAATATTACCATCACAACAAAAATGTCGTCTTTCAATTTTTTGACAAAACTTCACAATTGCCGTTATCTTCTCCTCATCTGTCTTTGCCGCTTCGAGTTCTTTAGAATATTCATTCGAAAGCTCATTAAAGGTATTCATCAGATACTCTTTCGTCTTATCATTAGTCCATACCTCCAAATTTTCACCTCTACGGCCTACAGAAATGTCATTTTCTGCAACTAATTCCTTGTAACCCGCTTCTGTATAACCATCAATTCCATAACTTCGCGGTTGGCCTTTATTTCTAAAACCATACTCAGCCATGTCTCTTGTTACTGTTTTAAGGCAAATCTTATTAATGCCATCATAATGCGTTGCCGATAATGGGTCATTTGAGTGCTGCAAGGTATGTCGTAACCCATTAAACATAGCGGCCAGATAACCTTTTTCATTCTCAAAACCATATGGGCCATACATATGAGCCCGTCCATCAATTACAAGTTTGTAAAGCTCCTCTTTAGGAATATTTTTTAAGGTGTCATATTTTTGGCACTCTTCATGCAACTTATTTCTCTCGTACACAACTTTGGCAACATCGGTAATCGTATTCTTCCAAGAATCATTTTCGGAAGGGCCTTCTTTAATCAATGACTGTATTTTTTTACTATTAAGAAATTCATTAACATCCTTAAAATCACCGTCTGCTAGGCATTCATCAACCTTTTCTGTTAAATAATCAAGGTATCCTCGAAATACTACTATACCAAGAAGGGCGTGCCCGCATTCCGTCAACTCGCCATTTGAATCTAAAACCCCTTCCTTAACTTCATTATTAACAAAGATCAACCCACTCTTGGCATAGTTATTAAAGAACGGAAATTTAATCCAGTCTTCATTTTTCACGTTTAACTGCAGAGCCTTCTCTCTATTCGTCAGGTTCGCATCATTCCAATTCACAAAATTACTAAAGGCTTTTTCTAAATTCTCAGGTAACTTAATGTTAGCATCCGCTTCTATTGATGTATTATCTAGTAATTTTAAATCGTCCAATTTGCCATGCTTAATGTAAGCTGCAAAAATATCACGATAGGCTGTTCCCTTCTCCTTGCCTGCCTTATCCGCATACATTGCCGCTTTCTCAAAATCAGGTTTTTCAAGGCCTAAATACGCTCGGCAAATGTCACGATAAGCTTTTCCTTTATCCTTACCCGCCTTATCCGCATACATTGCTGCTTTCTCAAAATCAGGTTTTTCAAGGCTTAAATACGCTCGGCAAATGTCACGATAAGCTTCTGTTGAATCATCGGTCTTCTGCGCAAATAGCACCGCATTTTCAAAATCTGGGTTCTCGAGGCTGAGATAAGCTTTGCAAATAAAGAGATAGGAACTCCCTTCAGCCGTTCCAGCTTTCTTTGCAATCTTAGCTGCATTTTCGAAGTCAGGATTGGGTAGATTCAAATAGGCTCGGCAAATATCACGATACAAATAATCCGGACTATCAATTTTATCCGCAATTGCTATAGCATTACTAAAATCGGGGCTTTCCTGCCTAAGATAGGCTCGGCAAATGTCTTCATACGCCCTCTCATTTGAATCACCTGACTTCTCCGCATACTCCTTTGCTTTTTCAAAATCAGGATCTTTCAAGCTGAGATAGGCTTTGCAAATAGCATAATAGGCCAATGGCTTTGAATCACCTGCCTTCTCCGCATACTCCTTTGCTTTTTCAAAATCGGGGTTTTCTTGCTCGAGATATGCCACACAAATATCAGTATAACATGAATCTTTCGATCTACCTGCCAGCTCCGCACATTCTTGCGCCTTATCGAAATCAAGTTTCTCTGTGAGTAGATAAAAGCTACACATATGAGAATAAGCTGATCCAGTCTTATCCGCTTTTGCCGCACATTCCTTTGCTTTCTCATAGTCTGGGCGTTGTAAACCTAAATATCCTTCACAAATATCCCGATAGGCGTTTCCTTTCTCTTTACCTGAGAGTTCCGCACATTCCTTCGCTTTATCAAAATCAGGAGATTCACGATTGAGATAAGCCCCGCAAATAGAAAGATACGCATTACCTTTCAATCCACCCGCATTTTCAGCACACGCTTTGGCTTTATCAAAATCAGGAGGTTCCAAACCGAGATAGGCCGAGCATGCATCTCGATAAGCCATATTTGTTCTCGCGCCCGCCTTTTCAACTAACCACTTGATAGCATCAAAACTTGCCCCAGCCTTCACGAAATTTGGTATAAGTAATCTGAAACTATTTTTTTCAAAACTTGCTGAAGCTTTTTTTAGTTGATCTATCGCTATTTTATCATTCTTGCCAGCATTTTGGTTAAGTATTGATAAAAAGTCTTGCTGCTTATCATCCAACTTTTCGAATTCAGCATGAAATTCACTATTTTTATCCAATTCTTTAAGATCAACCGTCACTAAGCCCGCCACTGTTTTACTAATGTAGCTATTTTTGTCCTGATCTTTTATCGCATAATAGTTTTTTCTTTTGTCTTTGTCCTCAGTATTTTCATTTACCCAATGCTCAACCTTACTCCTATTATACTCAGCCACAACTTCTTGCGCTGATATCGGCCGGCTTACATCCCGTTCGCTATTAAACAAAACGCTAATATACGCCTTCGTCCAATCTCGCTGCTCCCCATCTTTAATTTCCTCTAATGCCGTAAAATTTACGTTTATCTTATTACCCACTCCTCTTATAACAAGTTTACCTTTGTCTATACCGAATATGTTTTCAATTTCGTTCAACAGCTGTTCTCGCATCACTTTATGCAATGGCTCCGTCTTGATGCGAAATATACCAAATACATCTACTTTCCCCAGCAATTGCTTGACGTTATATCCTACAAGGTGCTTTTTTCCTGTTAACTCTGGCCTTAACTGTTTAAACGCATCTTTTTGGCCTTTATCGCTTTTGCTATAATCAAATATACTAGATCTTCTATAGCGAGAACCTACATCCATTCTATAATATAATTCAATTATAAAATAAATCAAGTAATACTCAGAAAGTAATAATTAAATAAAAAATTAAACCGATGCCATAAAAAACCCATCTCAAACTCGAAGCGCAGCAACATGGTACAACACCGCTTCGCTTCGAGTTTGAGATGGGGCAATACCTAGTTTTTCCTTTTACTTAACGCGGCAAGAGCCAACGGGATGCAATAATACAGAGCCAATATAACAAGTAATACAGGAACTATTATTTTCCCTGTTTCGATGGCGCGAATTTTCCTCAATTTATTCATATGGTTCGAAATGAATTCTTTTTCAGATACTTTATCGAAGAAATGAGGTTTTAGCGTAGACCCCAGAGTACGGCAAATAAAGCCAGGATGACGCTCTGCTATTTCATTTATCTCCTCAGCTATCGTAATAAGCTTTTCTTTATTTTCTTCTGTGCATTCGTTTTTTGTTAGGTTGGCTTCTTTACTTGGTAATGCTTACGACTCGAATGATTTAAGGGAAAGGTTATACTCGTAAATGAAGATCTTCAGGCAGATTTCGTGCATATGTTGAGTTTTTGAGAATGAAAGCGTTTTGCGAACAAATCGACCCAGACGTTGTCTAAGCGTATTATTCCAACGCTCAATGTGAGCTGTTTGACCACTTTCTTTACCCACGCTTTTGTGGGTTTGATTGCTGAACACTTCTCTATAGCTATTCCAGTAATCACTGAAGCTATGG